>DASQPS010000078.1:0-4265 GCA_035643845.1 Gemmatimonadaceae bacterium
GTCGCGGAGATTCCGCGTCTCACTGAGCTTTTCCTTACTGGAACGACCACCGATGTTATGCCGGTTGTCAAACTTGATGACAGGGCGGTTGGCTCGGGGAAGCCGGGAGAGCTCACGCGCAGGTTGCAGCGCGCGCTTGCCGACAGTCTATCTTCCGCGAGCGACTAGACTCCGCGCGCGAGCCGCAGGAATTGATTCAATTAACGGTAACCACTACCTTACGTTCCGTAACGCGCCAGTAGCTCAGTTGGATAGAGCAACAGCCTTCTAAGCTGTGGGTCGGGGGTTCGATTCCCTCCTGGCGCGCCAAGCGACTGCACGCGCCGTTAGCTCAATTGGCAGAGCAAATGACTCTTAATCATTAGGTTGCAGGTTCGATTCCTGCACGGCGCACTATGGGCCTGACAACTGAGCCAACGATAGATGAAGACGAGCGGCCACCGGATCGGTGGCCGTTTGCTTTTAACGCATCGCGATACAATCCATGGCGCGGTCTCGGAGGACTCCCGCGCGAGATCTGGCTTCTCTTCGCCACCAATCTGATCAATCGCGCGGGAATGATGGTGCTCCCGTTCCTCACTATATATCTCACGCGCGGTCTTCATTTCTCGGCCGCGCGGTCCGGGTTCGTGTTCGCTGTGTACGGGGCCACGGCAATCATTGCGGGCCCGGTCGCCGGGAAACTCAGCGACCGGATCGGCGCGCTTCCAATCATGCGCGCCTCGCTGATTTCGTCGGGAACCGCGCTTCTTTTTTTTCCGCTTGCGAGGACATTCGAATCGGTTGTGGTCGTAACAGCATTGTGGGCGGCGTGCGCCGAAATCTTTCGACCCGCCAGCCTCGCGGCGATCGCGCACGTGGTCTCACCCGCGCAACAAAAGCCCGCGTTTGCTCTTTATCGCCTCGCGGTCAACCTCGGAATGAGCATTGGCCCCGCACTCGGTGGCTTTCTCGCAACCGTTTCCTTCCATGCGATGTTCGTTGTCGACGCAGGTACGTCGCTTGTTGCCGGCGCAGTGCTGTCCCTCGCGACGTGGACGGCCTCCACGGGCGGTGACAATCGTTCAGCGCCACTGAACGAAACGCAGAGCGTGAACGAGGTCAGTTCCGTTCTGCCGATACCCCGAGTCGGAGTCGATAGCGTTTTTCAGGACGCGAGATTTGGGGTCTTCCTTGTCGCGTCTGTAGTCGTGGGAATCGTGTTCTACCAACATGAATCTGCACTGCCACTTTACATGGTGCAGTTCCTTCACATGTCGCCCGCGTTCTACGGCACCCTCTTCACGGTGAACACGATCATCATCGTCGCAATTGAAGTCCCGCTCAACACGTTAACCGCGCGTTGGCCCACAACGTGGTCTCTCGTCGCGGGGTCCGCACTCTTCGCGATCGGTTTTGGCGCGCTCGCTCTCGTGTCGACCGCGCCGGGTGTTCTCGGGTTGGTCGTCGTATGGACGTTCGGCGAGATGATGCTTTTCCCCGCGATGGCTGCACACGTCACCGGAGTCGCGCCGGTTTCGCGTCGGGGAACCTACATGGGAGCGTACAGCATGTCCCTTAGCGTAGCCCTTACACTTGGGCCATGGCTCGGAGCTCAACTGCTCGGATCTGGCGGTCCGAAGGAAGTCTGGTCTGTCATGTTTGCGCTGGGGGCGCTGGGCGCGATCCTGATGGTGTACGCCGCACCCCCGCACCGGAGGCGGCGCTCGCTAGCCGCCGCTGGATCTTAGCGACGATCATCTCGATGGCAATCGCATTATGTCCCCCGCGCGGAACTATCACGTCAGCGTAGCGCTTGCTCGGCTCGACAAATTGCAAATGCATCGGCTGCACAGTGGAGAGGTACTGTTGGATGATCTCGTCGAGCGGACGCCCGCGCATGTGAGTGTCGCGCTCGATCCGTCGAATCAGCCTTATATCGGCATCCGCATCGACAAAGACTTTCACGTCGCATAGGTCGCGCACCCGTTCGTCGACGAACAGAAGAATGCCGTCGATGACTACGACGTCAGCGGGCTCGACGTGCGTTGATTCTCCACGTCGCAGATGCGTGACGAAATCGTATTCCGGTTTGTCGATTGGCCTGCGGTTGCTCAGCGCCTGCAGCTGCGAAACAAGAAGGTCATAATCAAAGGCGTCAGGGTGATCCCAGTTGAGCTGCCTCCGCTCTTCGAGTGAGAGTGACGAGAAATTCTTGTAATAGGCATCCATATCAATGAATGCGACTGACGACGTCGTAAGATTCTCCGCGACGTTTGACGCGACGGTCGACTTACCGGATCCCGAACCGCCGGCGATTCCGATGATGAGTGGCTTGAGCATGAGACTCAAAGCTACGAATCCCTCATCTGGAACGCATTATGCCCCTCGTAAGGCAAACCCGAAATGCTGATCGACAGCAGGCTCTCATGAAAACACCAACTTCCGCCGCCGCGCTTGTCATCGCTCTGTTACTCGCGGCGTGCAGCGGATTTCGTCACGGCTCCGGAACCGCTGACCAGAACTCACCGACGGCCATTCGCGTAGACAATCAGAGCTTCGCCGACGTGACAGTTTATGCAGCGCGCAGCGCACAGCGCGTGCGACTCGGCCTCGCCCCCGGGCACGCGAATACAGTATTCACCGTTCCGATGGTATTGATGAGTGGGACTACTCAATTGCGATTCATTGCAGATCCCATCGGCGGCGCTCGCCCGTCGGTGAGCGAGGAAATCACAGTAGCTCCGGGCGATTCCGTAACACTGACGATCCCGCCGCAGTAATCTTGAACCTTTCCCGCACTAGAGCGGGAACCCCGGTGCGACGATTGCGTTGAGCGCGCGCGGGACGCACTCGATCTTCACGGTCGGGGATTCGGCCTGCCGCAATTCACCGTCAACCTCGAGCATCGGCGCCTTCGGACTCCGAACGATTATCGACCTCACACGCGCCGAACTGACTGAGGGAATGTCGAGATGCGTCCCGCGAAGCGCGCCGGCGAACATGCGGATTCGCCCAATCAGTCCGCTGTCGGCGAAGAGCCCTACGTCCAGCACGCCGTCGAGCACTGAAGCGTCCGGTGCAATACGAAACGCTCCGCCAAGAAAGCGACCATTCGACACCGTGAGCATCAACATTCGGCGAGCGCTCGTTTCGCCTTGTGGGTCGATCGAAATGTCGATACCGCGATAGCTAAAAAGCTGCGCGACTGCCGAGACTATGTAGACTGCGTTTCCTTTGAGGATGCGCATCCGTTTCGTAGCAGCAAGCACCGACGGGTCGAATCCAAAGCCGCAGCTGTTGAGGAAGTAGTCCGGTCCAACGCGGCCGACATCCACACCCGCCAGCGATCCACGTTCGACCAGAGCCAACACTTGCTCCGGTGAGAGCAAGGCGACTCCGAGCATCTTGGCGAAATCGTTCCCTGTGCCGCAAGGAATTACGGCCAGATTGCAGCGCCGGACCTCAGTCAGAATTGCGCGCGCAATCTTCGAGCACGTTCCGTCGCCCCCAACAGCGACGATCGACTCAACTCCATCGCGAATGAGGGCGCGTGCGATCTCTTCCTCATCGCCTGCCGCGCGCGTCTTTTCGATCTGGACGCGTTTGGCGACGCGCGCGACCGCCAAACGTTCCAGAACTTGTTCGCCGCGGCCGCGCCCAGCTGCGGGATTACCTACGATTGCGATTCTAACTATTGCGTGCCCATGTAGGTGCCGGAGCCGGTGCAACAATCCGGATCACAGGAGATCCAGCCTCGTTTGGTAATACTGGCCATGAGAGGTTGCGGCGCGGCATAGGCCGTTTTTACAAAGTGAATTCTTGAAGAAGCGGTGTGCACATCACCACAATTAAGAAACGCAGCGTCGCTCGGCCTTCGACGAAATCTCCAGCGACGATGACCGCACCCTTCGAGATTTCCAATAACTTTCCGCAGATCTGCGCCAATCTTGAAAGGAACCAAGCCCCATTTAGCATTTGCATCCGCCCCGACGCCTCGCGACACTGTGACGAGGTAGTAACTGTTCGGTTGGAAAATAAACTGACTTGAGTCATGTCTCACTGGTTCGTCTGACTTATTGCGGATAACCGCAACAATGCGCCGGTTGCTTGGGCCGTTGCCTGGTTTGACGTCAGTGGTTTTGCCTATCACGTGAATTTGCACTTCGTGATCCTGCTTGCATCCGTCACAGGGGGCATCGCGCCACTCTCCAGGTCCGCTAGTCATCAGACCCTCAATTTTGCTGGAATCTTGACCCGTGAGCGAATCAGACACGGTCAATACC
>DASQPS010000079.1:0-4760 GCA_035643845.1 Gemmatimonadaceae bacterium
CATCGCATCCGGTCACTTTCACTCCTCTTCGCGCGAGCAGCTCCGCCAGCGCGCGCATCCCCGCACCGGCGATCCCGACAAAATGCACCGGACGGGGATCCGAGTTATCGAATGAGGTCATCTCCGTTTGCGACGCGTCATGTGGCGCGTCGGCTCAAACCTTTGAGCTGGTGTCGCCGGCAAGCGCGAGTATGTGCCGTGCAATGTCCGCCGCAGCAGTCGGGTGCGCCCTCTCGAGCGCGCGCGAACGCAAACCCGCGAGCCTTGCGGGGTCGGAGAGCAGCGATTCGACTGTCCGAGCGAGGCGATCAGTCGTGAGTGCGGACTGTGTAATCATTTCCGCGGCGCCAGCAGCAGCAAGCGCTTTTGCATTTGCAGTCTGGTGGTCAGCGGCCGCGGTTGGAAGAGGAACCACGATCGCAGGAATTCCCCAGGCGCAGAGCTCCGCCGTCGCCATCGCACCCGCCCGCGACAACGCGAAGTCGGCGGCCCGATACGCCTCCGAGATCGGCGCGATGTACGCACGAACTTTTACGCGGCTGCTCTCGTAACGAGCGAGCTTATCGTAGTTGCTCTTGCCCGTTGCCCAGATGACGAAGAGATCGGCGGGCAATCCGCGGTCGATCCACGCGGCGACGACTTCGTTGATTGCCTGTGATCCCTGACTTCCACCGTAAACGAGAAGGACGGCGCCGCCCTTATCGGCAAATCCCCACTTTCGCCGAGCTGAAGTTTTCTGGAAAGCATCAGCCGGAGGCGGCTCGATTGGATTTCCGGAGTCGTAGACCTCGGTCTTTTTTGACGGAGAGAGGTAGCGCCGCGCCTCGGGAAAGCCGAGGTGAATCTGCGAGGCGAACCGACTGAAAAAGCGCGCGGTGATACCGGGATAGGTATTTTGCTCCTGCAGCACGAACGGTATGCGATGAGCGACCGCGTACGCCAGCGTGAGCCCGGATGCGTATCCCCCTGTGCCAACGATGCACGCCGGCGGCTCGCTACGAATTTCCGCCGCGATACATCGCCACGCGCCGAGCGCACCCCGGAAAGTTTTCCAGTTCTCCCACGGACGCGAGCGGTAGAGAGGATGAAGATCGAGCAGCTCGAACGCGAAGCCAACTTGAGGTAGGACGTCGCGCTCGATCCCGCGTCGAGCACCGATGAAGAAGGGTTCGACTCGGGGATTCTCTTTTACCAGCGCCCGGGCGATCGCCAGACCTGGATAAAGGTGTCCGCCGGTGCCGCCACCGGCGAAGATCACTCTCATCTCGCGGGTAGCGCACGCAAAGCGAGCGGATCTGTCGCCGCTTCGCCGTAGACCTTTTCGCGCGTGCTGCCAATGTTGACAAGGATTCCAGTCATGAGAAGCGAGAGCATCAGGTTCGAGCGTCCGTACGATATGAAAGGAAGAGTCAGCCCGGTCGTCGGAAGCAGTCCGGTCGCCACTCCAATATGAAGATACGCGGTGAGCACCACCGTTACCGTGATGCCTGCCGCGACGAGCTGCAGAAACGTGCTGCGCGCCTTGCGCGCGATCCTGAACCCTAGTGCCGCATAGAGCGCAAATGCGAGAACGAGAAGCGCCATTCCAACAAATCCCCACTCCTCGCCTATGTGTGCGGCGATGAAGTCATCGTAGCCGAACGGAAGAAAACCATATTGCTGGCGTCCGCGGCCGAATCCTACGCCGAAGATCTGCCCAGACCCCACTGCTATCAGCGATTGTCGAAGCTGGTAGTTGACCTCCGGGGGGGCAGAGCCTGGATCGAAAAAAGCTGACATGCGAAGGAGAACGTAGCTCAGTCGCTCGATCTTCACGTACAGCAAAGGAATCAGCATGACCCCGAGCGCGACGAAGTGTCCGATGCGAACTCCCCCAGCGAAGAGGATGATGCCGAGCACCAGCGTGTACATCATCGCGGTCGAGAGATCCGGCTCGAGCATCACTAGTATGTCCAGCGCGCCGATCACGACGAGAAACGGTAGCAGACCTTTGCTCAGACGCCGCATGGTGTTGCCCTTTTTCACCACGAGCATCGACGACCAGATGATTACGGCGAGCTTCCCGAGCTCCGACGGCTGAAGCGAAGCACCGAATACGTAACGGCGGGAGCCGTGGATGCGCGGCGCGATCTTCGCCGTGAACGGAAGGATCACGATCGCGAGCAGCACGAGAGACACGATCATGAGGGGCCACGCCCAGCGCTCCCAAACTTCGGCATCGAGCTTGGCAGCAATTACGAACAGAACCGTTCCGATGGCCATCCCACCGAGCTGTCTGACTAGCAGGTGTGCATTTCCGTAGCCGGCCTGCATTTCGACGATCGCGCTTGCGCTGTAGACGGTCGCCAGTCCGAACGCGAGAAGCACACTTGTGAGTATGACCAGCACCCGCGCTTCGACGCCCATATTCCAGCGATGACGGATTCCGACGGTCGCTATCATTACGCGTCTTTCACGGCCAGCGTGCGGAACCGCTCGCCTCTTTCTTCATAGTTGGAAAACATGTCGTAGCTCGAGCACGCGGGCGAAAGAAGAATCGCTTCGCCGGCCCTCGCGGCAGCGCGCGCAGCGCGGATGACCTCGTCGAAATCGGAGCCAAGCCTCACCACGTCCACAACCGGACGAAGATCGGTCGCTATGATCGGCGCGGCTTCACCATATGCTATGACTCTCTTCACCTTTCTCCGCACGACGTCCGCGAGTGGTGTGTACGCTTCGCCCTTGTGGCGCCCTCCAAGCAAGAGGACGGTCGGCCGCTCCATTCCGTCAATAGCGACCGCAGCCGAGCTGACATTCGTCGCCTTTGAATCGTTGATCCATTGCACGCCACCGAACTCGCCCACCAGCTCCAGCCGGTGCGGCAGAGAGCGAAACGTGCGAAGCGCCGCGGAAATTCCCTTTCGCGCCTGCGGCGTCTGGTGAGACCTGTCGGCGGCCATCACCGCCAGCGACGCCGCGAGTGCGTTTGCGACGTTGTGTGATCCCAGCAACGGCAGGTCGTTGCGATTCAATAACGGAGCGCCGAGCACGTGAAGCTGATTCGCCCGCTGATCGAAGTAAGCCGGGGCTTCTTCGACTAGCGAAAAGCCGTATTTGTGGCCGGCGACATCGCTGACCATCTTCGCGACGGCCGGATCGTCGTGGTTGACCACCCAGACCGAATTGCCAGTCGCGTTCACGAACAGCTTCGCTTTGTCCGCGTAATACTCGCGGACGGTCGCGTATCGATCGAGGTGATCCGGGCTGAGGTTCGTCATCACCCCGACATCCGGCTTGAGGCTCGGCGTATCGTGAAGCTGGAACGAAGACATCTCGAGCGAGATCCACCTGGGCTGTCTGTCGCGAATCGCAATTTCGGATAGCGGCGTCCCGATGTTTCCTCCCTCGACTGCCTCCAGATCGATGCCGCGCAAAAGGTGCGCGATGAGTGCGGTCGTGGTGGTTTTCCCGTTGGTGCCTGTGATCGCAACGATCCGGGACGATTCCAGGAACGCGAGCGCCACCTCCACTTCGCTGGCGATGCGCACCCCCGATTCACGGGCAAACGCCAGCGGCTTCGCCGAAGGAGGTACACCCGGACTGGTTACGACGAGGCTTGCCCGGGCGAGCCGTTCGATATCGTGTCGTCCAACATCGACCGCGACGCCGTGCGTTCGCAGATCCTCAGCTGCTCGCCCCGTGTCGGGCGAAGAGGCCAGGTCAGAGGCGTAAACCTGATAGCCGTGCTTTCGGAGAAGGAGAGACACGGCGCGTCCGCTGCGGGCGAGGCCAATGACGGCAATCTCGCTCTCGCGCGGCACGAGCTCGCGCGGCGTCATCGCAACTTCAGCGTGCTCAGGGCGATGAAGGCGAACAATACTCCGACGATCCAGAAGCGAACGACGACCTGCGCCTCATCCCAGCCTTTCATCTCGAAGTGGTGGTGCAGCGGGGCTCGGCGAAAAACGCGGTGCGCTCGCGCGTACTCGATTCCGTAGCGGCGCTTCCGATACTTGAAGACGAAGCGCTGGAGAATGACGGACACCATTTCCGCCACAAACACCGCCCCCACCAGCAGCAGCAGGAATTCGGATTTGAGGAGGATCGCAACCGATGCAAGCGCTCCACCCAGTGCGAGGGACCCGGTATCTCCCATAAAAACTTCCGCGGGGTGCGTGTTGTACCAGAGGAATCCGATGCACGCGCCGAGTACGGCAGTGCAGAAAACGGTGAGCTCACCCGCTCCGTTCAGAAAATACACGTAGAGATACTGACTCGCGTCCGTTCGGCCCACCACGTACGCGTAGAATGCGAACGTCAGCATCGCGATCGCAGTCAAACCCGCGGCAAGGCCATCGAGGCCGTCGGTCATGTTGACCGCGTTAGTCGTTCCTGTCATGACGAACGTCACGAACAGCACGTAGAGCCATCCCAAACCGGCGGTCAGCGGAACGATGAGGATGTATTTGTAGAACGGCAGCGTCGTCGAGGCGCCGGGAAGCGATGAGAGTGGATGTCTCCAGATGTAGTACCCAAGACCAAAGCCGAGTATGACCTGACCGGCGAGCTTGTAACTCTCGACGAGACCGGTGTTTTTCCTACCCGCGAGCTTTTGCTTGAGCTTTAGGTAGTCATCCCAGAAACCGATGACCCCCATCCAGGCCATGGAAACCATCGCGAGCAGCACATACCGTTTATTGAGCTTCGCCCAAAGCAGAGTGCTGATCAGAGTGGCGCCAAGGATAATAAGGCCGCCCATCGTCGGGGTTCTTCCCTTCTGC
>DASQPS010000080.1:0-3755 GCA_035643845.1 Gemmatimonadaceae bacterium
TCGAGAACCGCACCGAGGACAAGCTGCTGTACGTGAAGGCGCACAAGGATCTGGCGTACGGAAAGGTTCTGGACGCGCTCGACATTGCGGCGCACAACGACGTGCACGTTACGGGGATGATCACCGATCAGCGTCCGGGAACAGTTTCGGCCGTGCAGACGGACAACCTGTTCAATGCGCCCGCGGCGGGAGGGAAGAAGTAATGGCAATGTCTGGAGGAGGGGGCGGCGGCGGTCTCACGAACGAGATCAACGTCACGCCGATGATCGACGTGCTGCTCGTCCTGCTCATCATCTTTATGATGGTGATACCGATGTCGCGAAAGGCGATCGACCTGCAGCTTCCTGATCCGACGCCGCAGCCGGAGCAGTCGGGGCCGCCGCCGTCGCAGATAGTGCTCGAGGTGCTGCCGGGCAATACGTTCCGCATCAACACGCAGCCGGTGACCAAGGCGGAGCTTGCCAAGAAGCTGAAAGAGATCTACGACCCGAGGCCGGACAAGATCATTTTCGTGAAAGGTGATCCGGCGGTGAAGTACTCGGACGTGATCTACGCGATGGACGTTGCACGTGGCGCTGGAGTGAAAGTCATCGGCATGACGCCGAAGGATGTGAAGTAGCCACGCGCTATCCGACTTTCGAGCAGCGACAAAAGAAGCGAAAAGACTGGAAAGGGATCATTGCGTCGCTGCTGGTGCACGCACTGATCCTTTTTCTCGTACTAGCCCCACTCGTCGGATCGTCTGACTTCACCAGGCCCGACGTTGTCGGCGGTGGCGGACCCGGTCCCGCAGGGGGCGGCGGTGGTTCTGCCGGATCCGGCTTCCATACTGAACGCATCGAATTCGTACGCGTGCAGTCGGATCCAACGGTGATGCCTAAGGTGACACCAACCACTGTCCCCCCGGTCAAGCCGAAGCAGCCGAAGCCGCCGGTGGAAACGCCGGTGACTCCCGCGCAGCAAGTAGTAACGCCGCCCGTCACGGTTGCTAGTGGCGCGGGAACCGGAGCCGAGGGCAGCGCCGGCGCAGGACCTGGCACGGGCGGAGGAGTTGGGTCTGGTGAGGGAACCGGGAGAGGAAGCTCGGTCGGTCCGGGGACTGGCGGGGGTCCAGGCAAGGACTATCCGCCGACTGTCCGCGATCTTTTCATTCCACCGATGCCAGCGCCGTCGGCCGTGAAAGGTTTTCACATGAAAGCGTTCTTTGACGTCGACGAAAAGGGAAACGCGAAGCTGCTCGGATTTAATCCAACCAGGGACGGCGACTACAACAAGCGTGTGGCCGAAGTACTGCGGGCGATGCGCTTTCGCCCGGGCGTGCACGCCGACGGCACACCGATGCGCGACACCGCCGAAATCGAGATCATCTTTTAGGTCCGTTTTCCCTAGCAAATCGGGGTCTGCTCGGGTAACTTCTGCGCGCAGTACAGGAGGCCAGCACCCGCCCAACCGAGCATTAGAGGGAGAGCGTTGACAACCACGACAGCCACGGCCGACACAGCTCCGTCGTCACGCGAGTTCGTCAAGGCGTTGACGCTTACAGACGCGACCATGCTGGTCGCGGGCTCGATGATCGGGTCGGGTATCTTCATCGTATCAGCGGATATGGCGCGATCGGTGGGCTCGCCCTTCTGGCTGCTTATGGCGTGGGTCGTCTCCGGCGTCATGACGATCTTCGGCGCTCTTTCCTATGGCGAGCTCGCGGCGATGTATCCACGCGCGGGCGGCCAATACGTGTTTCTTCGTGAGTCCATGGGTTCGCTCATGGGCTTTCTTTATGGATGGACCCTGTTCGTCGTAATCCAGACTGGGACCATCGCTGCCGTGGCGGTGGCGTTCGGAAAATTCCTTGGGGTTCTCTGGCCGAGTATCACGCCGGATAGATACGGGTGGTTTCCGCAGATGGATTTCTCGACCGCGGGCGCGCCGGTCCAACTGGGATTGTCACCGCAACGCCTGGTCGCTCTCGTCACGATCTGGGTGCTCACCTGGATCAACCTGCGTGGCATCAAGGAAGGAAAGTGGGTGCAGACGACGCTCACGGTGGTAAAGACTTGTGCTCTGGCAGCGCTGATTCTTCTCGGACTCACAATCGGGCGCCACGCGCAAGCGATCGCTGCAAACTTCTCCAGCGGAAACTTCAATTCCGTCGCCTTCACACCCGCGCTGGTTCTCGCGTTTGGATCGGCGTTGGTTGGCTCACTGTTCTCGAGCGATGCCTGGAACAATGTGACGTTTGCCGCGGCGGAAGTTCATTCGCCGCAGAGGAATCTTCCGCGCGCGCTGATTTACGGGACTGGTTTGGTGTGCGTGCTCTATCTTCTTGCCAACGTCTCGTACCTCGCAGCGTTGCCGTTCCACGGAGTCGAAAACGGCGGAACGGTCCTCCAGCGTGGAATTCAATACGCGACACAGGATCGCGTCGCCAGCGCGATTGCGGAAACGATCTTCGGAGCGGCCGGCGCCTCGATCATGGCGGCAGCAATCCTGATCTCGACTTTCGGCTGCAACAACGGTTTGATTCTCTCTGGCGCCCGCGTCTACTACGCGATGGCTCGCGACAAGCTGTTCTTCTCGCGCGCCGGCACTCTGAACAAGAACAGGGTGCCCTCAGCCGCGCTCATCGCCCAATCGATTTGGACCAGCTTGCTCTGTCTTACCGGAACGTACGGCCAGCTTCTGAACTACGTGATTTTTGCCGCGCTCATTTTTTACGCTCTCACCACGTTCGGTCTTTTCAGACTGCGAAAGCTTCGGCCCGACGCCGAGCGCCCATATCGAGTGGTCGGCTACCCAGTTCTGCCCGGGCTATACATCCTTCTCGCAGCAGCGGTCGCTGTTATTTTGCTGATCGCTGACCAGACCCGAGCCCAGGCTGTTTCGGGGCTCGTCATCGTCCTGCTCGGCGTTCCAGTGTTCTTCATCTGGCGCAAAGTGGAATCAGTGCCAGCTCGCTGAGCATTTAAAGGCCCGTTCGGGCCCGCTTTTTTATCACCCTTGGAGAATTCAAGAATGAATCGGAAGTTTGCAGTGGTTATTCGTACACTCGCCATCGCCTCCTCGCTGGTCATGACACTGGTCGCGCGGGCAGCGTTTGCACAGGGCGCGGGGGACAATCGAACGGACAGTGCGATTGCGGCCGCCGCGACCGGCACTGCCCAGCCAGTAGCAGTGCAGCGCCAGGCAGGTGGCGAGGCGAATCTGATAATCCCGGATCTATCCAAGGTCCGGTTCTTCGGAAACATCCAGGGGCGGTCGCTGCTGCTTAGCGGGCTGGTTTTCTGCGCGGCCGGAATGCTGTTCGGCCTGGTGATCTACGGCCAACTAAAGCGCATGGCGGTGCACGACTCGATGCGCGAGATCTCGGAGCTTATATACGAAACCTGCAAGACGTATCTCATCACGCAGGGAAAATTCATTCTCATTCTCGAGGTCTTCATCGGCCTCGTGATCCTGCTGTACTTCGGGGTGCTCACCCACTTTGCAGCTTCGAAGGTCGCGATCATTCTGCTCTTCAGCCTGATCGGCATTGCAGGAAGCTACGGAGTGGCGTGGTTCGGCATCCGCGTCAATACCTTCGCGAACTCGCGCACCGCATTCGCGAGCCTTCGTGGAAAGCCGTATCCCTGCTATTCCATTCCGCTGCGGGCCGGAATGAGCATCGGCATGCTGCTGATCAGCGTCGAGCTGCTGCTGATGCTCTGCATCCTGTTGTTCATCCCCGGTAACCTGGCCGGCTCCTGCTTCATCGGCTT
>DASQPS010000081.1:0-8080 GCA_035643845.1 Gemmatimonadaceae bacterium
ACTTGCTCCGTGACGCGCTTGCGACACTCGAAGTCGATCCGGAATACGGCATCTCCTGGATCTCTGTCGCTGCTGGCGCGCCCGAGGAGTACGGGCTCAAGTCCGAAGACCTCGAGGGAATCGCCGAGCATCCGCGATCGATTGGTGGCACCAGGCTCGCGGTTTTTTTCCGCGACCTCGGTCACGACAAGGTGAAAGTCTCGCTCCGCAGCACTGGCGACGTGGACGTAAACAAGTTCGCAAAGCAGTTCGGCGGTGGCGGTCACGCGCGGGCTGCCGGAGCGCTGATTGAAGGCAGCATCGACTCGGTTCGCCGCAAGGTGATTAGCGCGGCGCGCGAGTTCCTGCGCGCCGAGGACAAGGAAGGGGTGGCATAAGACGCGCTCGCGTCTAACTTGCTCTTATGAGCGTACTTCGCAGACGAGCCCGCGCAAAATCCGACATCGAACACCAGATCCGGCACGATCTTCAGGACATTCTGTCGATGCTCAGGATCGAGGAGTGCGCTCTCGAGCTCCAGGCGTTCGACTCAGGAACAGGCACCGCAACTCTGTTGGTGACGGGAGCCTGCCCTGATTGCGACGCGTCCGCGGCGACGTTCATTCAAGGCATTGAAGTCCAGCTCAAACAGAGAGTAGCGGAGCTCCGCTCGGTATTACTGACAGGCGTCAGCCAATGACCAGCAGTCTGCAGAGTCGCATCGAAGACGCGCTCGCTCGCGTCCGGAACAACCGCGTCGGCTCGAACGTGCTCGAGGCGGAGATGGTTCGGGACATCGCGACGACCACGGACGGACGAGTGAGACTCACGCTCTTTCTCGCGCCAGATGACAGCGCAACCGTCGTGCGTGAGGTGAGACAGGCGCTTCAGCAGGTCGAAGGCGTCACGGACGTCCGCGTCGATGTGAAGGATGCGTCCCAGGCAAAGTCCGGCGCCAAATCCCGAGCATTGCCGGTGATCGGACAGGAGCCGAAGTCACAGCGCGCGGCGGTACCGGCACCGACGCCTGTCGCGTATCCCCATCTTGGAAACATCATCGCGATCTCCAGCGGTAAGGGAGGAGTAGGGAAGTCGACGGTCGCCGCAAACCTGGCCGTAGCTCTCGCTCGCGGAGGAGCGCGCGTGGGTCTCATGGACGCCGATATCTACGGTCCGAACATCCCGCGCATGATGGGGATCAACGCGCCGCCGCGCGTCGAGAACGAGAAGATCATTCCGTTACAGGCCTATGGCGTGAAGATCATGAGCCTCGGCTTCATGATCGAGCGCGATCAGCCTGCGATCTGGCGCGGGCCGATCATTATGAAGATCATCACCCAGTTTCTGCGCGACGTGCAGTGGGGCGAGCTGGATTATTTTCTCGTCGACATGCCGCCCGGCACCGGTGACGCGCAGCTCTCGCTCGTTCAGGCGACGATGGTGCACGGCGCGATCATCGTCACGACGCCTCAGGAAGTTGCGTCCGGCGACGCTCTGCGGGGGGCAAAGATGTTCGAGCGTGTTGCGGTGCCGGTACTCGGCGTGGTCGAGAACATGAGCTACTTCATCTGCCCGAGTTGTGAAGGCAAGCACCGCATCTTCGGTAGCGGCGGAGGCAAACGACTAGCCGAGGAGCTCGATATACCGCTGCTTGGTGAAATCCCGTTCTTCGGCGCAGTACTGGCGGGCGGCGATCGCGGCGAGCCTATAGTTGTAGCGGAGCCAGACTCGGATGCCGCGAAGGCGCTAACGGATCTTGCAGGAAGGGTGGAGGGACTGCCCCTCGGCGGGGCGCTGCACGCGACGCGCTAGACGGCTACTGCGTTTTTCTTCGGTCTGGCGCGCCACCACGAAAGAATCACCGCGCCAAATCCGGTCGCGACGGCCACGAATGTGACCGAGAAAGCCAGCATTCGGAGAATGGCTCCGAGAATCGGGAACCACGTGAACGCCGCCGCAACGATCCAGAGAGCGCTGAACGCCAGCACTCCCGTGTAGAGAAACTGAAGCTCCTGGCCGGCGGGCGTCTCGGTTTCTGTCTTGCGGGAGATCGCGATTCCAGCGACCTGCGCCACGGCGAGAAATCCCAGTATTCCGATTCCAGAGAGCGCGATGAGAAAGGCAGCGACCCCGATCGGAATGAAGAAGATTCCTATGATGGTGATCGCCATTCCGATCACGAGTGCTATAAGAGCCGGGATCGATGCGAGACCGCCAAGCACACCGGTCAGGAGTGAGCGGCCGGTCTCGTGAGTGACGACTTCGACGGCGCGGTGGAAGTAGTCACGCATGAAGAACAAAACGAAGGTACCCAACAGCAGCAAAACGATAAGCCAGATGATGGCTGATACCAATGATCCCAGCGTCGTGCGCGGCCGGCCGCCGAAGCTGACGGTGG
Organism: Gemmatimonadaceae bacterium; assembly: GCA_035643845.1. Lineage (GTDB taxonomy): Bacteria > Gemmatimonadota > Gemmatimonadetes > Gemmatimonadales > Gemmatimonadaceae > UBA4720. Next base: position 2,378 of record DASQPS010000081.1, read on the forward strand.
ACCTGTTGTGAGTGGGGCCGACGTCCTTGATGACACCCAGAATCGAGCCACCCTCGTTCCGAACGTGGCCCATTAGGGCCACGGCGCCACCACGGACTCTGCCTCCGTCGTGCACGATCACATCTCCCAGGATTGCTGTAGCCGCACCGTCGACATTTCCATACACATCGACGTTGCCCCTGATTGCCATCACTGAGCCCGACGTCGTCGTGCCCGCCGGAATGATGAGATCGCCGGTCTTTACCTGCGCATACCTGCCGATGCCGCGCGCTCGGACGACGGCGGACTGCTGGCCACTCGCTTCGTGCATGGCGACCGCCGTAAAGAAGAGCGAGACCCCGAGCAGGATTTTTTTCATTTCAGGCGGCTTTGCGCTGCGCGATGTGGGCGGCGGTTCGGATGGCACCGTAGCCACCGAACAATCCGACAGCGAGAGTTATATAAAGCAACACGGCCTCGAGAGCGCCGGACTGGAGATACGCGACGGTGGCTGGGCCAAGGATAGCGGCGCCGACGCCCGATCCAGCCGCGACGAATGCGAATCCGTATTGCGTGGTCGCGGCGCTCAGAATCGCCGTCAGCACATCGATCTCGAAGAACATGAATGCAGCCGCGGCTATGAGACCAACACCGACAACGGCTTTTCCGGTCGCGCGGGCGACGCCCATTTTGCGCCGCGATACGACTCTGCGCTGTCCGCCCTGATGGAGCTCGAGGTGCCTGGAGGCTGCGAGTGAGTCGCTGGCAGCGGGCTGCAGACGGTCGATTCTCGATATCACACGATCGGCAAAATCCCGGGATGGCGACAAATACGGCAGTCGCTGCAACTCGGCCGCAATGGGTACGAAGTCTTCCGGGAAGTCGTGCTCGATCATGGGTTCCTCAGAGTTGATGACTTACGGGATCGGTACGGGTGAAGTTTCAGGTTTTTTTGGCGGATTTTTGCCTGCAAAAACGTGGTTCATCGAACGTTTCCCAGGTACTCCCGAAGCTCCTGGCGCGCTCGGTGGATGTACGTTTTCACGGTCCCCAACGGGAGCTTCACAATCTCCGCAATCTCGTCGTAGGAGTAGTCTTCGACATGGCGCAGAATAATGCAGGCTCGATATTCGGGGCGGAGTTTCGCGATAGCCTCCTCGATCTGCGTGCCCAGCTCTCGCGACTCGAGCTCCTCGAGAGGTGATTCGCCACCGCTCGTAATGGTGACCGCCGTTGCGCGCGCGCGCTCGGCGGTTACGGCATCGGGTGCCCCTTCGATGCTTATCGTGTTGACTTGCCGCCGGCGTAAGTGATCGATCGTGATGTTGTTGGCGATCTTGAACAGCCAGCTCGAGAATTTGAATTCCGGCCGGTAGCGATCGATGTTGTTGAGGACCTTGATGAAGGTTTCCTGTGCAAGGTCCTCGGCCGTCTCCTTGTCGCGTACCATACGGTATATGAGCGAGAAGACCGGCCTTTCATAGCGCTTTATCAGCTCGCGATAGGCATCTTCACGCCCTTCCTGGGCGAAGACGACCACCTGCTGGTCGGATACGTCGGTATAGGACTTGGGTGGCATTTGGGAAGCGCGCGTAAGATAGCTTGCCCCGCGCACCGTTGCCGGTCAACTTTGGAAGGATGCTGGCCACCGACATAGACAGCGCGACCGCCAGTGCCGCCGCTGCCGGTGGCGCCGAGAAGCGCGCGTACGTCAAGCGGATATTCTCGGAGATTGCCCCGCGATACGATCTGCTCAACCACGTCCTCAGCCTCAACATCGACAAGCGGTGGCGGCGAGCAGCGATAGCCGAGCTCGGGATCGCTCGGAATCCAATCGGAACCTATCTGGATCTTTGTGCGGGCACTTTGGATGTGTCGGCGATGATTTCGACGACGGGGGGGTTCAGGGGACTCGTTATAGGAGCCGATTTCGCCGAGCCAATGCTCCGGGCCGGGGCTGGGAAAATCTCGAGGTCGAAAGTTGCTCCGTTGGCAGCCGATGCTGTGGAGTTGCCAATCGAGTCAGGGACTATCGCGGGCGCCATCGTCGCGTTCGGAATCCGAAACGTTGCCGGCCTCGACGAAAGTTTGAGGGAAGCGGTGAGAGTACTCGCGCCGGGTGGACGGTTCGTGATTCTCGAATTTTCGACTCCGCGAATTCGGATTCTGCGATCGCTTTACTTGTTTTATTTCCGTCGTGTTCTTCCTCTGATCGGTCGCTTCGTGAGCGGCCATCGCACCGCGTACACGTACCTGCCGCGATCGGTCGCGAACTTTCCGGTCGAAGAGGAGCTGGCGAAGCGAATGGAATCCGCTGGCTTCGCCAAGGTGCGCTGGTCTGGGTTGTCCTTCGGAGTTGCCGCCATCCATGTCGGCGAGCGCGTGGACCTCGAGTAAGAATGAGCCTCGACAACATTAGTGAGTTTCTCGCGGCCATCGATCGCGTCGGAGAGCTCGTACGGATCAGCGAGCCCGTGAAGGCGCGCCTCGAGCTGTGCGAGATCGCGGATCGCGTGATGAAGCAACCCGGTGGCGGGAAGGCCTTGCTGTTCGAGAATGTGACTCTCGATAGTGGCGAGCGCTCTCAATACCCCGTGGTCATAAATCTCTTCGGCTCGACGCGAAGGATGGCGATGGCGCTCGGCGTCGCCGATCTGGATGAAATCGGCTGTCGCATAACCCAGATGCTGGATCTGAAAGTGCCGGAAGGCATCATGGGCAAGCTCTCAATGCTACCGCGCCTTCTCGAGCTCGGGAAATTTCCGCCTCGCGTTCGCGGTGGAAAATCTGCGTCGCAGGAAATCGTGCTGCGCGGCGAGGAGATCGACCTGTCCAGGTTGCCGATCATTACGTGTTGGCCCGAAGACGGCGGGCCGTACATCACGCTGCCGATGGTGATTTCAAAGGATCCCAAACGCGGGATAAGGAACGTCGGGATGTACCGCGTCCAGGTCCTCGGCCCTCGCACACTGGCGATGCACTGGCAGCGTCACAAAGTCGGGGCCGCTCACTGGCGCGAGATGGCGGAGAAGGGCGAGAGGATGGAAGTTGCTATCGCGATCGGTGCGGATCCGGCTTCGGTGTATTCGGCGTCGGCGCCGCTTCCTCCGACGATCGACGAGTTTCTCTTCGCTGGATTTCTCCGCAAGGCCCCGGTCGCTCTGACAAAGGGGGTAACCTGCGACCTCGAGGTCCCGGCCGAGGCGGAGTTCGTCATCGAGGGGTACATCGATCCGTCGGAGCCGCTGGTTGTGGAAGGGCCGTTCGGAGATCACACCGGTTTCTATTCCGAGGCGGATTTATATCCGCAGGTGCATGTGACCGCGTTGACCATGCGACGGAATCCTGTTTATGCGACGACGATCGTCGGCAGACCACCGATGGAGGATTATTATCTCGGTCACGCAACAGAGCGAATCTTTCTTCCACTACTCAAGCTCACGATTCCGGAGATCGTCGATTATCACATGCCCGCCGAAGGCATTTTTCACAACCTGGTTTTCGTGTCTATCGACAAGCAGTATCCCGGTCAGGCATACAAGGTGATGAATGCAATGTGGGGTCAGGGGTTGATGGCGCTGGCGAAGGTGATTGTAGTGGTAGATAAGGAAGTCGATGTCAGGAATGAAAAAGAGGCCTGGTGGGTGGCGCTCAACCACATCGATCCGGAGCGGGACGTTCGATTTTCGATGGGGCCGATCGATGTTCTCGATCACTCGAGTAGAGCTTTTACCTATGGGTCGAAGATGGGAATCGATGCGACGCGAAAGTGGCCGGAAGAGGGCTTCACGCGAAATTGGCCGAAGGTGATCGAGATGGATGCAGAGACGAAGCAACGTGTCGATGCGATGTGGGCGAAGCTGGGGCTCGGCCCGCTCGAGCGATCCGAGAGGTTCAAGACGAATGACGCGTGAAGGGCAGACCCTCAGTGGGCAAGGCGTGCTGTTGCGCCACGTAAATCTGGTTCGACTTCCGCACACCATTTTCGCCCTGCCGTTTGCGCTTGTGGGCGTGATCATCGCCAGCTACATCGCTCCCGTCACTGCCACGAAGGTCGCGTGGGTCATCGTGGCTTTCACTGCGGCGCGTTTCGCGGCAATGGGATTCAACCGCATTGTGGATCGCGAGATCGATGCGCGAAATCCGCGCACCAGTTCGCGCGAAATCCCGTCTGGAACTATGAGCGCGCGTGAAGCCGGCATAGCGGTCGTGATTGCATCGATCGTGTTCGTTGTAGCGGCGTGGAAGCTCAATCCGCTTTGCCTGGTCCTCTCTCCGCTCGCGCTTGGCTGGGTTCTGTTCTATAGCTACACCAAGCGCTTCACACGCTGGTCACACATCGTGCTCGGCATCGGTACATCGATCGCGCCCGTTGGGGGCTATCTCGCGATCACCGGGCACTGGAGCAATCCGTGGTGGCTCTTGATCGCGCTCGCCCTCGCTGTCGCCACGTGGGTGGGGGGATTCGACATTCTCTACGCGCTGCAGGACGTGTCGTTCGACCGGGACAACGGCCTCTACTCAGTCCCGTCCACCTTCGGGGAAGCGAACGCGCTTGGAATTGCGCGTGTTATGCATCTCGCGACGGTGGCATCGCTTGCGATCGCCGGCATTGGTGCGGGAGCCGGCCTTCTCTACTTTGGCGGAGTCGTGGTCGCAGGTTGCTTACTCCTTTATGAGCACTCGCTGGTCAAGGTTAATGATTTCTCGCGCCTCGATGCTGCCTTTTTTAGGATGAACGGTGTGATCAGCATTGTGTTCCTCGGGTTTGTATTTACCGAGCGAGTGCTACGATGAGCTCGGGCCCGCCGGTCGTAGTCGGAATTACTGGCGCATCGGGAGCGCCATACGCCGTTCGGTTGCTGCAGGCCCTCACCGCTGCGCATCGACGGGTCTCCTTGATCGTGTCGAAGTACGGGATGCGGTTGCTCGCCACCGAGGCTGGTATCGAGTCGATGGATTCGCTCCGCGATGCAGTCGGCATCGATGCCTGGGCGTCGTACGTCGAGGTGTTCTCGAATGATGATCGCGGCGCGGCGCCAGCGTCTGGTTCCTCGCGTACTGCGGGAATGATCGTGTGTCCGTGCTCGATGGGAACGCTATCGGCGATAAGCGTGGGTGCTTCCCGATCGCTGATCGAGCGTGCTGCTGATGTCACTTTGAAAGAGCAACGCAAGTTAATTCTTGTTCCACGCGAGACTCCGCTGAGCGCAATCCATCTCGGCAACATGTTGCGCCTTGCTCGCGCCGGGGCGGTGGTGATGCCCGCATCGCCCGGATTCTATCACCGGCCGAGCCAGATTTCCGATCTGATCGATTTCGTTGTAGCGAGGATTCTCGATCAGCTCGGGGTCGAGCAAAGCCTGGTAAAACGCTGGGAGGGCCGATGAAAAGAGTCTTGTTTGGACTTGCCGTCTCTTTCTTGCTAGCCGGCGCGACGTCTTGCGCGGGTTTGTTCGAGCCCGATCAACTCGTCGTTCTAGGAGTAAGTAAGCTCGAAGCCCCTGCGACGATTACAGCGGACACTCCACTCACGGTTGTCATCACGGTTGAGACGGGCGGCTGCACGTCATTCGATCATCTCGAAGTAACGCGCAATGCGTCCACCGCCTCGCTGACGGCCTGGGGAATCGATGCGTCGAAGGGAAAGAAGGGCATCGCGTGTCCAGACGTCCTGTTCGAGACACCGCATTCCCAGAACTTCGAACCACCCTTTCAGAGCCC
>DASQPS010000082.1:0-3222 GCA_035643845.1 Gemmatimonadaceae bacterium
GCGGCGACAGGCTCCTGGCGAACGTGTAGCCCAGGAGCCAATGCCCCGCCCACGCACGAATCGACTCATCGCCGAGTGAGCCGCGCTGACCGGCGACCTGCAGGTCATAGTCGAAATTGGAGGGCAGCTTCCCAGCTGCTCGCAGGCCAAGCGTCCCAAAGTTCATCGTCGCCCGCTGGCCGATCTCAGTCGTGAGACCGGATTGTCTGCGCCAAAACAGGAAAGGCTCGACCACGGACTTTGGCAACACGTTGGCGAAGCTGCTGTAAACGCCGTAGAAATTGTTGCCGGGAATATTTCTGTCGAACTTATCCTGGTCCACTTTGACGACCGACGACGCGAAAGCATCGATGCGATAGTCGGCGTTGGCGACCGAGTAGCGCGCCCCGTCGAAAGTTCGCGCGGTATTCGCCCACGGAAGTGCGCCGACCAGCCGTCCGTCGCCGAAGCCAAGCTCGAGACGTCCCGCGCGGAACATCTGCGGATCCTTGTCGGCGCCCAACTGGAGATAGGCCTGGCGGAGATCAGCGTGATCGCGAAACGGCGGTCCAATTGGGTTTCTGTTTTTCCACGGCCCCCGCGCGTCCATTCCCTCGACGAACAAAGACGTCGAGCTACTGGGTTGAACGCGCGCGTGAAGGAGGACTCGAGTCAGAACGTACTGATCGGAATTGTCCGGCTTGAAACCACCGCCCGAGTACGCCTCGGCCCGCGCACGAAGCTGTCCGCCCACGTCGAGCCACTGCGGCAGCGCGCGCACTGGAGCAGGGCGGTCCGACGTTTTCGCGAGGATGGTGTCGCGCGCAGACCCTTGGGCAACCAGCACGCCGGGGATCGCGATGAGCAGACCTGCAATGAGCTCGCGGGGTTGAACCATTTGACTCGAAAAAGGAGGGGTAAACACTGAGGACCGATACCGCGCGCAAATCTGGGACACGTCCCGCTCTTGCGCAAGAATTAATTGTCTTGAATACTCCCCTTTCACTCCGACAGGAGACTACGCTTTGCGATCGTCCCCGGACGTCATACAGGGAACGCTCGACATGCTCATCCTCAGGGCGCTCGCCATCAAGGCCACGCACGGCTGGGGAATCAGTGACAGGATTCGGAGTATGTCGCGCGGCGTCTTTCGGATCGGCCAGGGCTCGCTTTATCCAGCCCTGCACAGATTCGACAATCGCGGTTGGGTCACGTCCTATTGGCGCACAACGGAGAACAACAGGATAGCGAGGTACTACGAGCTAACCACGGCGGGAAGGCACGCCCTGACCGAAGAGGTCGCGCGCTGGCGCTCCTATACGGAGGCGGTAGACCTGGTCATCGACGCGACGCAGGAAAGTGCTTTGACAGCATCCGGGAATGATCGGCCAGGATCTTCTTCTGGTTCCTGATTATCGCCTTCTGATTGCGGAGGATTTTCTCCTGATTGCCGACGACCACTGACAGCCGAACCTGATTGTTGAGAATCTTTTCCTGATTCCTGATGATCACCCGCTCGTTTGAGATGATGGTCCGCTGATTATTGAGGGTCGGCTGCGCCATTCCGTGTCCTTGTTTGGGCCTCGTTGTAAGTGATCACCAAGCGGTCGCGTTTAGAATGCGGTTCCGACGACCAGACAGCAAGACTGACATATTTCTAAACCGGTCTCCCAGCCAGGCCGGCCGGTAGCGGATTCCCTCGCAGAGCTGGAATTCTCTCGAGCATCTCCTCACGACTCAATCCCATTAGCTCGTGTCTGTCGACCAGCGCGTCGAAATCCACTGGATAGAGATTCTTCCGACCGTGATCGGCGAGGCCCGCGATGTTTCGTGGCGCGATGGCTCTCGCCATCCAATCCTGAAAATCCCTCCGCTGATCGTCCGTTCCGATATTCCCGTCTGATTGCGTGATCGCACGCACACGTCGCAGGCTCTCGGCTGCAAGCGGTTCAAGTATCGGGTCGCCGACCCCCAAGAATCCTTCCCACGCTGCGTTGTCGCTCGGTTGCAGTCTCTGCCTCGCTTCGGCGAACGACACGGTCGCGAAATAGAGCATCGCCTGCGCAGCAAACAAATCAAAATGCGCCATCGATTCGTATGCTCCCGCGACAACGAGATCGATTTGATCTGCTTCCCTGCTCAACGCTGCATCGTAGCGGGCAATGCTATCGCGGTCCGGACGGCGTGCTCCATTCGCCGACGATTCGAAAGCGAGTGCCAACCTCTCGACAGCGCGAAGACTCCACGCGATTCCCGTGGAGAAGAGTGGATCTACGAACGCGTAAGCGTGCGGCATCATCACCCAGCGCTCGCCGGCGGCACGTGTGAGCCGATGCTGGATCTGCGGTCGGAAGGCGATCGGCATGAGAGGCTTTGCATCCCCGAACGCGGCGCTCAGTGTCGGATAGCGATTGAGCAACGTGCGCCACAGCAAATCCGGATCAGCAGCTTTACATGCGTCCATCTTCGCGCAGGCGCGAGGAGTCAGAAGGAAACCTGCGCTCGTCACACCATCGTCGAAACGCAGCGAGTACATCCATCCTTCGTCGATGAGGTGATGCACGGCCGCCCAATCGTCGGCGTACGGTCCTTCGGGAAGCCCTGTCACGATATCGCCGATCAACTTCGCGCCCTCGAAGTGACTGAAGACGATCGCCGAGCGCGTTTGAGTGCCGTCGAGTCCGGAAGGAATGGAGAGCTGACGGGCGAGAAATCCGCCCGGCCCCGACGCGTCGATGACGAATCCCGCTTCGAGCTCAAACGCGTCGCCCCTTCGCTCTCCGGCGAGACGCACGGAGTCCGGCCTCAGGTCCGCGCGCAGCAGCTCTGTCCGGTCCCGATAATCCACGCCGTCGTCAATTGCCTGCCACACGAAATGTTGATCGACGTCCGCGCGCAGCCAGTGCGAATCCGAGAGCGCATCCTCGGGGCTTGCCGCGACGAGCAATCGCTCTGATTCGCTGCCCTTATCAGCGAACGGCAGGCCGGGATGGTGCCGGTAGAATGTGAATCCGCGTTTCAGGCCGCGACGAACTTCCGGAAAATGCGCGAGCCATCTTCCGTGCGCAGCGAGATGATAACAATCCTCGAATCCGTAGCGGAGACCGATGCGCTCGAGAGAGAGATTGGCAAGCGGAGTCGACGACTCACCTATCGCGAACCTTGGATGAGTGCCGCGCTCGAGCAAAACGACATGGTAGCCGAGGACCGCGAGTATCCGTGCGATGAGCGAGCCGGCAAACC
>DASQPS010000083.1:0-7835 GCA_035643845.1 Gemmatimonadaceae bacterium
CCATCAATCGGCGAACGCGATGTCGACGTCGGGCTCATGAAGTCGGGTTTCCTGTTCATCGACCGATCGTTAAGGCTTTCCGGATCACCCATATCGCCGCCGCCGACCTGCACGTTGTCGATGAAAACGGGCATCCCGTACTCACATGCGGTCGTCTTGAGAGTGACGACGCCGCGTCCGCTGAAGACCTCACCGTCGGGGGCGACGGTCACTCCTGGAACACGTCTCATTAAATCCGATACGCGCTTGGGTCGAATCCTGGCGATGTCGGACTCGGTGAAGAATGTGCCTTCACCGGTCGCTGCGCGCTGGACGAATCCAGATGGTGCGCTGCCTTCGCCTGTTGACGACGCGTTTACCGTTACGGGCGCTAGCGTGGCCGTCGCTGGTTTCATCACAAGGTCAGCGTTGGTGATGGCGTTGGGCAACACTTCGAGTTTCAGGATGACGGATTGAAATCCCAGCTTGCGCGCAACGAGAGAATGCGAGCCAACGGCGACTGAATCGAATCGGTATTGGCCCGTGTGCGTAAGCTGTGTCGCGATACCTATATCGCCCAGCTGGATTTCCACGCCGGAGACTACGGCGCCCGAAGGATCAACGGCGATTCCTTGAATCGTGCCTCGAGGAATCGGCGCCTGTGCGCCTGAAATCGTTGCCGCCGCAAATAACGCCAGTACGGTTAGTATGGTGATGACGCGCGTTCTGTCCTGTGCAAAGTCAGCGTTGTGTCTCACGCTTCCAGCGGTTCGACGCGAACAGCCGTTCCGTAGCACAGTACCTCGGTCACGCCTTTCATCAACTCGTTCGCGTCATAGCGAATGCCGATCACCGCGTCGGCGCCCGCCCTATGCGCTTGCACCAGCATCGTGTCGAAAGCTTGCCTGCGAGTTCGCTCAGCGAGCTCCGTAAAGAGCGAGACGTTGCCACCAACCAGCGTCTGCAAGCTGGCGCCGACGGTGCCGAAAACCGATCGGGATCGAACGACGACACCGCGTACGACGCCGAGGTTGTCCACGATTCGGAATCCAGGCACGTCGAAGGCCGTCGTTGTCATGTTCGACGGAATGTCTGCTGCTTGCGAATGGATGAAGGAAGACATGAGCGTTTCGGTAGAAGTGGTCAGCGTCCGGTTTCCGCTTAAGATAAGAATGAAGTTTTTTGGACACTTTGTCGAATTCCGGTTTCGCCGTTCGACGTCATAGTGAAGGCGGGCATCTGGCCCAGCTGAAGACCACCCTGCGAGCGCACCTGCCGCAATATCTGCTTACTGGATAACTCAAACTCAAAATGAGAAAGCTCAAAATCATCGAACACATCTCGCTCGACGGAGTCATGCAGTCCTCCGGCGAAGACGGCTTCCCCTATGCAGGTTGGAGCGCGCCCTATCGAACTCCCGCTGGCCGGGATGAAATGCTCGCCGCGCACGGCGAAAGGTTCGATCTGCTGATTGGGCGTCGCACTTACGACCAGTGGTCGGCATTCTGGCCAAAGCAGCCGAGCAGTCCGTTCGCGGACCGCCTCAATGCGGCGAAGAAATATGTAGCGACCCACCGTCCTGATACTCTCGAGTGGGGACCGTTCGAGGGCGTTGGACCGGACCTGATCAAGGCGGTGCGCCGCATCAAGTCAGAGGACGGCCCGAACATTATCGTGTCGGGCAGTTCCACTCTGACATCGCCGCTGATCGAACAAGGTCTTGCGGATGAGATCGTGCTGCCCATCTATCCGCTGGTCTTGGGCACGGGGAAGCGCTTCTTTTCGGAAGGAACACCGGCGCGATCGTTCGAGCTCGCGAGCACGAAAGCATTGGCGTCCGGCATCATCCTCACTACTTACAAGTTCGTCGGGCCTTTGCAGACCGGATAGCTCCGCCGCTGGATCCGTGAGCTCGCTATTGATTCACGCACATCTGAACGGTACTTTATAACGCAAAGCACTTGGCGCTCGATACGTGTAGACGTTGTACGCTGCGAGCTCACGCTCGGAGACGATTATGCGGAAGTGGCTGCGACGCATTCGTGGGGCAATCGGGATGGGCGTCGCTTGGGGCGTGGCATGGTCCCTTGTGGGCGGAGTCCCGCGCTGGGTGTTTGGCTTTAATACCGACGTCCCGTTCCCGGTCGTTTTCGGAGTACTCGGCTTCGTTGCCGGGGTCACGTTCTCCGGAGTCCTCATGCTCACCGAGCGCGGGCGCACGTTCGATCAGATGTCCCTTCCGCGCTTTGCGGGTTGGGGCGCCGTGAGCGGGGTTCTGCTCTCCGCCATCTTCGCGAGGGCTGCGTCCCTTAGCGGCGGAGACGTGCTAGTGATCGCCCCCACGTTCGCCGTTGCTTGCGCGGTCTGCGCATCCGGTTCGCTCGCTTTGGCCAGACGAGCGGAAATGCGAGAATTGCCAGGCAGCCGTGCGAAGCTGGCTCAAGAGCGCATCAAAAATCTGAAATAGAAGGCCGCGAATATCAGGACGATTCCCACGTTCACGGCGAGTCGCTCCCAGAACCGGTGTTCGAAGAACAACAAATCGACTGCGACGATTACGACTGCCATCGAGACTACGAAGAGTACGGTCGCCGTCTGGCTTCTCACGTTAATCCCCTTCAAATGTTCGACGGTCGGCCGTCACGGCTCGATTCGCGCGAGCGCCTCGGCGAACAGGCTCCGCACATCGGCCAATGTCGTAGTGGGGTCATTGTTGTAGTCCATCATGCGGTGATTGTAGTTCCGCGTCTTCGTGCGCTCGTCCACGATCTCGCGCACCAGTTCGCCAGCCGGACGGCGATGATGAAATCCGCCCGCCACCTCGATCTGAGCCACCTCCACTGCGCAATAGATGCTCCACTTCGTCGCAGTTGTGGGGCACTGTCGGTTGTCGGCACGGTTCCACACGGAGTCGGACGAGATGATGGTCATCGCACGCAGCAGGATCTCGCGGTCCACCGCGTTCGGCGCAATCTGTTTCGTCGTGTCGATCTGGAACTGGACGGCGTCGCCGTGTCGAGTGAAGCCGGAGATCGCAAACCAGCCGTTGTACGTTCTGATCACGCCGGTGCCGCCATCGTAGACTTCGATCTCCACGGAGTCCGCTGCGCGCTCGAGATCCGACGCGCCCTCCCGAAGCACGCGCTCTTCCAACGCCCGGAAGTACGACCGCACGTCGTCGAACTTTGTCGTCGAGTCGTTGTTGAATTCGATGCGCGGATCGACGGAGGATTTTCGCCGAGCGACGATGTCGACGCCACGTCGGCTCTCATAGTTCACTGGGCTCTCCGCGTCAGCCATCGTGCCGGCCCACACTTCGGTGGGCTGCGCGTCTTTGCGCCACACGCCGCTGGTGATCGCCTTGGCACGCGACAGCATGAAAACAGGAAGCTCTTCCCACAGCGTGCCGCACGAACCGCCCGGATGATCAGGCGAAACGTCGATCGAGCAGTCGATCCGGACTGCCGATAACTTTGAGCTCGGGGCAACCGGATTGGCCTTCCACGCAAGACCCGCGGCTTCGACCAAAGCGCGACCTAACGCGCACCGGACGCTATACGTCGTGTCGGTGCGTGGACAATGGCCGCTGTCGACGCGATTCCAGCGCCCCGGAGAAGAGAGCAACGCTTCAGCCCGTTGTACTATGGCCGCGTCGAACGATCCGACCGCCGCCTTCGTCGCCGGCACGACGGGTTTCGTTGTCTGGCCGCGTATGGGAAAGGCCGATACGAGCAGGCTTGCCAGAATCATCGCGCATGCAGATCGGTTGATCATCGGATCTCTCGTTGACGACTGGAAGGGCAACGAGTGGTTAGACGTGAACACCGATGGAAAGGTTCGCGCTCTCCTCCGTGCGGCGCGTCTACTTGGGGATCATGCCGATAGTTTCAAGCCAGCTCTCCGCCAATTCCGGCCATTTCGTAATCGGGAAACTCGTGCGGCGTAGTCCGAACGCGTGCCCGCCGTTCACGAACAAATGCATCTCCACTGGAACACCAGCTTTCCTTAGAGCGGCGTGATAGACGATCGAATTCTCCACAGGATCTTCGGGATCATTCTCCGCCTGGATCAGTAACGTCGGCGGCGTCCGACTCGTGACGCGAAGATCCGGATTCAACACGAATCCCTTTTCGCGTACCGCCAAATGGCCCGGATAGAGAGCGATCGCGAAATCAGGGCGGCAACTCACCGAGTCGGCCGCATCCACAGTGCGGTACAGACGCTTGTCGAAATGCGTGCTGATCGCGGCCACCATGTGCCCGCCGGCCGAAAAGCCGAGTACTCCGATTTTGTGCGGGTCGATGTGCCAGCGCGCGGCTTGGGAGCGCACGAGTCCCACAGTCCGTTGTGCGTCAAGCAATGCCGTCCGACAATCCCGATACGGCCAGACTCTGAAGCACGGAACGCGGTACTTCAACAACACGCAAGTGATTCCTTTGGACGTCAACCAGTCGCAGGCTTCCGTGCCTTCGAGATCGATCGCAAGAACGAAATAACCACCGCCGGGGAACACGACGACAGCCGCGCCCGTGTTGCGTCCCTTCGGTGAATAAATGGTCATCGTCGGCTGCGAGACGCTGTCTACATAGATCCACGGTCTGCCTCCAACTGGCTTCGGTTTACCAGTGGAGTCCACGACCGTACCCGCGACCTCGCGTCCATGCGTTGGCATCGCGCCAGGCGCCACACTCGGCCAGATGCGGATTTGCTTGTGGCCCGGCGATGGTTGCCACGCGGTTTGACCTTCGGCACGTCGGGGGCCTCCGGCTGCGAAAGCCAGGAACACGAGTAGAGCGGCGCCCAACGAGTAGCCCATTCTCACTGACGCTTTGTCAGCACGACATGGGTTGCGGCGGCAGTGGGCACATGGGTGGTACACTCATAACCGAGGCCTGGGAGATCGAGGCCGTAGAAGAGATGCTCGCCTGAGCCGAGTAGCGCGGTCCCGATCGCTACGTGCATCTCGTCGATGAGACGCGCTTCGAGGTATTGCCGCACAGTGGACACGCCGCCGCCGATTTGGACATCCTTTCCGTCTGCCGCATTGCGCGCTCTGTCCATCGCCTCGCGGATTCCGCCCGTGACAAAGTGGAAGGTCGTGCCGCCTTCCATCTCGATCGGGGCGTGGGGGTGATGCGTCAATACGAATACAGGGGTGTGATACGGCGGATTCTTTCCCCACCAGCCGCGCCAATCGTCATCGGGCCAGGGACCGCGACTGTGGCCGAACATATTGCGTCCCATAATGTACGCGCCGACGCCTTCGCCGAAACGCGCCGCAAAATCGTTATCGACGCCGGTCGTTCCGGCACTTTTCCCCTGCATGCGCTGGAACGCGCGGGTTGGGATGAACCACTTGTGCAGATTTTCGCCGCCGATGCCGAGCGGATGCTCGAGAGTCTGGAGTGGGCCGGCTCCGTAGCCGTCGAGTGAGATCGTAAAGTTGTGCACGCGTACACGAGTCATGTTTGATCTGCGGTGAGGGTGGTGATTCGGGACCTTCGGCTTCTACCCTTACGACGAAGGAGAAGGAAGAAAATCGACAGCGTGCTTTGACGCGTTACTTGAGCTCCTCGGCGAGTCCGATCAGGATCCCTTCGGGGCCGCGAATGTAGCAGAGTCGGTAACTATCCTCATACTGAACTACGTCGCCGACGAGCTGCGCGCCACACTTCAGGAGTTTGCCAAGGGTCTCGTCGATGTCGTCTACGGCAAACATGACGCGTAGATAGCCAAGAGCGTTCACCGGAGCGTTCCGGTGATCGGAGACGACACGCGGAGTGAGAAATCGCGAAAGCTCGAGCCGACTGTGGCCGTCTGGGGTGATCATCATCGCAATCTCAACATGCTGATCACCCAGGCCGGTGACGCGCCCGGCCCACTCTCCTTCGATCGTGGCTCGCCCTTCCAGCCTGAGGCCAAGCTCCGTGAAAAATGCGATGGCCACATCCAGGGATTCTACCACGATGCCTACGTTGTCCATTCGCCTAACTGTCATGCCATCTCTCGTTCGTCAGGTTCAGCGTTCGTTAGCCGGCGTGGGGCGAGAGTCATTAATGGTTGTTAGCTGAGTATAGTAATCGATCGTTCTTTGCTGCCACCCCTTGCATGCCTCGAATGCTTGCGTTAAATACTGAACCAGATGGTTCAGTATACCACGACTCGACTTGATACTTCGTTCGCCGCGCTCTCGGACGCCACGCGGCGTGGCGTTCTGGTGCAGCTCGGACGAGCCGACGCGTCGATCACGGACCTTGCCGAGAAGTTCCACATGACTCTAACGGGCATGAAGAAGCACGTCGGCGTTCTGGAGCAGGCGGGGCTCGTCACCACGAAGAAGATCGGGCGCGTGCGGACGTGCCAGCTGGGCCCGCGCCGATTCGAGGAAGAGACGGCGTGGCTCGAGAGGTACCGCCAGCGCTGGGACGAACGCTTCGACGAGTTGGACAAGGTTGTCGAGGAACTCAAACGAAAGGAGAAGAGCGATGAACGCAAGAATCGAAAGTAAGCCAGCCCGTGAAGAACCGGACCACGGTGGAACGGAAGTCGGACCGCGAGCTGGTTGTCACGCGAACCATCAACGGTCCGGCGCGCATCGTGTTCGAGGCATTTACGAAGGCCGAGCTTTTCAGGCGTTGGTGGGTGCCCAAGTCGATGCCAATGACGCTGCTGTCCTGCGAGCTCGATGCTCGTGTCGGAGGCAAGTACCGATTGGTTTTCGACCACGCGCCCGAGCCTGTCGCGTTTTTCGGCACGTATCTCGAAGTGAAGCCGTACTCGCGCCTCGCGTGGACCAACGAAGAAGGTGGCGAGGGCGGGTCTGTGACCACGGTGACCTTCGAGGAAAAGAGCGGCAAGACGCTGGTGGTTTTTCTCGAGAGATATCCTACGAAGGAAGCGTTCGACGCGGCCGGCACCGGAGCAGCTGATGCAATGAACGAGACGTTCGATCAGCTGGACGAGCTTCTCGTCGCCCTGGGTGAGAGCTCGGGACAGTAACAGACGTGGATCTCGCGGTCCGTCGTCCCATAGTCGCGGCTCACAGGCGCGAAGTTTAGCGCCGCTCTAGGAACCCTCGGCCTTCGAAAATCGCGGGCGTCGCCTTTTCGATTCGCGCCGTCCGCGTCGCCGATTGCTTGGCCGCCGCAAAGTGGTAGAGGTAACCTCGCTGGCGGCCCGGCGTCAGCGCCTCGAAGGCACGCTTGAAGCGCGGATCTCTTCGGAACCGTTCCTTGAGTTCCTCGGGAACCGGAAAATCTGAAGTCTTCTTCGGTTTCATTCGCAGCCCCGCCTTCTCGACTGCGATGGCCTCGCGCACGTAGGCCTTGATGGTGGCGGCCTTCGACCTAATCTCCTTCGCGCTGGTGAACTTCATTACACGTCCAGCCTGCACCTGGCCGAGTTGCACCAGGGCTTTCTTCGGATCCTTCAGAAGGGCGCCTTGAAAGAAGCCAAGCGCGAAGTACTCCTTGAAGCCCTGCATGATGACGATGTTCTTTCCGTCGACGGTGTAGGTGGGCTTACCCCACTTACACTCCTCCTTCATCGCAAAGCCGGCGAGCACCCGCCGCATCTCGGCGATCTCCGCCTTCCACCGATCTCCATACGCCATCTCCATCCAGGCACCACCCTCCGCAAATCATTTGGCCCGACGTCTTACTCCCTCGGCTTTGTTCCGCCCAGTCTTCGCTCGCGCGACGTCGAGAGCCTTCTCAGCCCACCGTCGAAGCATGTCGGGATCTTCGAGGACATCCTCCGGGAGCTGATAGTACTGCATTGCGCCGTGCGATTCTCCAAAGGGCCTGAATGGTCCCATTCCACGCGCTTCGAAGTCGGGACGAGTGGACGCATCAACC
>DASQPS010000084.1:0-3048 GCA_035643845.1 Gemmatimonadaceae bacterium
ATGCGGCTACCTGGGTGCCAGTCCCCGCGAAGGCCTCCTCGCGCTGCGCGAGCCTGTCAACGGCGATCTTCGATCGACCGGAGGGATCGAAGCGGACTGGCACGGACGTCACGAGCCGCCAGCCCGCTGAAGGTGGTGACTTATCGGGGAGACAGCATTTGAACTGCGACCGCTCCGCCCCCCAGCCGTAAAGACATACGGTGCGTAGCGGCGACCGTCCCGGCCTTCTTTTGAGATCACAATTTGTGATCTCAAAGCTTCTGCCTCAGCGCTTGTCAGCTGGAACATAAAGTCCCCAGGGAAGCGCTTCGCGTTGCGCTTAACCTGCTGAACGCGCATGATCTTGATGTTCACGGCAACGGCCCTCTTCGGCGGGGAAAGAGAGGGACGGCGGGACACAAGGGCGTTGCTCAGCGAGCAGACGGAGCCCCGACGGATGCCTCTGTCTTTTCCTGTGGCTGATTCATCCGAGCGATCGCGGCTTTTGCCAGTCCCCACGCAGCGAGCGCGCCGGCTGCGACGAGCGGCGCAAAAGCCGGAACGACGAAGCGATAGTCATATCCCTTGGAAACGATTGGGAGGAAGAGGAGCATGAGCGCCGTCGTACCGAACAGGACCATGCCCGCGCGGCTACGACCCGAAAGTACCCACGGACCAACGACACAGAGACCCAGCAGGAGCGCCATCCAGAAGTTAACGATACGGGTGATCGCCTCCCAGACCTTGAAGACGCCGACCCCGCCGTGATGTGGCGGCGGATCATCTGGATAAAGCTTGGACTGCCAGTATTCAACGAATTCGTTATTACCGCTCCGGTCTGACCCGTATAGCAAATACGCAGTAAACGCATCGGCTGTGAGGTCACCGTACGCGGGAGAATTAGGACTGAAAAGCCGTCTTGTATCGAGCCAAACGGCATTTAGGTAGTCGAAGGGCTGACCGCTGATTGCGGCTTTAGACCATTCCTGTAGACGTTCCATTGCGTGCGGAACGGGCGACACGTAGTATGGAGGGCCGTACAGTCGCTGGGCTGGCGATTCCGTGCTGTAGATGTATTCCTCGCCGGAGCGGTAGCCGCGCTGAAATACGGGAGTCGTTTGGCACAGCACTTTCGTGCCCTGCGGGGGTGTGAACTCGTTGCAATCCGCCCAAGGTGCAGCCCGCGCATAGAGGTTCCAAGCGCTGTTCGAAGTGAGCGTTCCCGGAAGGTCCGTGGCTGCACTGCGCCATCCGGCATATACGCCAATCACCACAAGGGCGACAGTCAGCGAGAGCGCACCAATCACGAGGGTATGGCGCGTTGGCCAGCCGTAGGTAAAGACCAACCACAAGGGGACAATGGCCACGAGCCCCAGGCCAACGGAGCGATCCCACACGGCCAGCCCCGCACAGAGACCGGCCACTGCGGCCCACCACGCGCGATCCTCTGAGGCGCGAATCGTTGCGTAGAGCGTCGCTACGATGAGGAATATGAAAAGGGCGTCGCTCAGCGCCGCATGCTCGAAGAACAACTCGTCGCCACCGAGCGCGATCACGGCAGCAGGCAACAGGCCCAGCCACCGAGGCCCCCCACAACGACGGACAGCAAGGAACATGAGAATTGCCGCGAGCAATCCCATTGCGTGCTGCAAGATCACGACGGCGATTAGACGCGGTATCACCGCCTGGACGGCGTGCAGAAACATCGAGTAACCGACCATCCTGATCGGATCGGACCAAACAGATTCGTACGCGCCCTGAAAATAGATTCCGCTGTCGGAATAGCCAGTGAAGGCGGGATTCCAGGCAACTGTCAGCCAAATGCGCAGCGCAAGGCCCACGCATAGCAGTACCGCCAGTCCGAAAATCACTGGGTTCGCACGAATCCATCTCTCGACTTTTCCTTGCGAGGGACGCGGCCGAGTGTGCCAATCCCCGATCGTCATTCCGAGCAGACAAGCCGTCGCTGCAAGCACCAGCGACGAAAGAACAGCAAGCCAAAGGCCCCAGTCCACTTCGGTCGACGGCGCTTTGAGACCCACCGGTTCGCGAGTCATATGGGCGATGTCGATGACATTGACGGCGGCGATAACGAGACAGATGAATCCAAGGGCCGACGCAAACATCGGCCACGGTCTCCGAAGAATCAGGAGCAAGGCTGCCATGACAGCCACCAGCAAGGTGTATATCCCGCCACCATCGAGGCCCGACTGCGAGCCGGAAAGCGATGTCCGCCAAGGGCCACACGATCCGACCACAAGAGCGATGCAAGCGATAAACGCCAACCGGCGCTCGATCGAGACGGCGGTCTTTATGTCAGTCAAGCGGCGTCCAATGCAGAGGAGTGAGCGAACCGGAGAGCGCGAGCTTGACCGCTTCGCCCCGCTGCGGAGAGAAAATCTCAACTTGGAGTTCCGGCAATTCGTCAAAGACGATAAAAGCGTCAAACGAACTGTCCGAGCCGAGCATGACAAAACCATCGTGTCGCGAGGGCCTGTCGCCCTTAGATCGAGCTGCCCGTTCAAGGCGTTGTCGAGCCTCGGCTACTGGATAACTGGCGACTGTCAGAGAACCGGAGCGCCGTTCTCTCGCTAGCGAATCGGTAGTCAAATAGCGCAGATAGAGATTTCCGTTCGCTTCTCTTTCGAGTTCGAAGTGATCGGTTCCCGATCGCGGGCCGACCCAGTACGCCGACCCCCCAAGTCTTTCCGCCCGAGAAAGAAGTTCATATTCCGAAAGCGTTAGCACCTCTGCTCTTGATCCGCCAAGTCGTGTTGTGGACCGCCCATTGTCGCCAAATAGGTTGATCGCCAAGAGAACCAGCAGGAAGACTCCGATCAGACCAGCGACATAGACCCGAGCAATGGCGAACTCGCTCGACCCTGCTGCCGTGCTATTCCCCTCCCGCTGTGTCTCAAGGCTGCTCAAACCGTGTAGACCTAAAACACTATCCCAGATCGCGCTATGGTCCCGGCAACCTCTTGCCCTATGCCTTCGTACGGCGGGGCCGCGTGATCAGGCAGTCAGCGGTTCCTGTGGCCTGCCCGCCGACTGCCCGGAAACGGTTTC
>DASQPS010000085.1:0-3806 GCA_035643845.1 Gemmatimonadaceae bacterium
AGAAAGGAAATCCCAAATCCTTCGGCGTAAATCACGCTCTCCACCCGCGAAAGGCCCACGTAAACCGTAGCAGTCGCGTATGCCTCCGCCACTGCCTCATCTGTTAAGGCGCCCGCAAAGATGACTTTGTCGGCCACTCCAAGCTCTTCTGCGAGACTACGAAGTCGCGTCTCGTCCGGCCCGACGCCGACTATCGCGTATCGTAGCGTTGGGAATTCCTGGCCGAGAGCCGCCACGGCTCTGATCGTGACGTCCTGACCTTTGTGAGGAATGAGGCGCGCCACCGTAAGGAGCAGCGGCGATTGACCAATTCTCCACGCTGCGCGGAGTCGCCCGGTGTTTTTTGCAGGATTGAAAAAAACGGGATCGGTCCCAAGATCGAATGCGCCGATTGGCGGAGCTTTTCGAATCTGTAGTTGCTCCAGGAGCTCGGAAGCGAGACGGCCAACCCATTCTGACGTCGCAACGATTCCGCTCGCCGCGCCCAGGATGCGCCGCGCGCCGAACTTTTTTCTGGCATTGTCGAGAGTTTGCTGCTCGCGCAAAAGATCGGAGCCGTTCACATAAACGAGGAACGGAGTGCGCCGCCTCAGGTGAGCGAGCGCCACAGCGTATCCCACTGGACGAAGGTTTCCGCAGTGAATTATTCCGACGTTTCGCAGCTCGGCGGAAAGAAGCCACCTCGCCCAACGGACCTGATTGGTGAATCGCTTTGCTTCCGAAAAATAGAAAGGCTGTCTCTGGATCTCGTATGGCTCGCCAGCATCGAACGTGCGCGCGATGTCGGACCTGACGGTGGAAACCTCTATGTTCGTCCGCGCATCGGCGAACCGCCGGCAAAGCTCGACGTGCCGGCGCGCCATGCCGCCGAGGTCTGGCGGGTAATCTTGCGTCGCGAACAGATGCCTGACGCGATCACCGCCGGCATTCACGCAGGCTTTTTTGCGATGGCTATGATGCTGCGCGACGTCAGCATTCTCATGGACCACATCTCGTGCAGAATGGACGAGTTCTCAGCGACTACGTCGGGCTTGCGCGAGTTGAGCCGTCGGCGCAAAAGCGAGTTTCCGAGCAGGATCGGCAAACCGCAAAGCAGCAGGAGAAACCGCGCGGACGTCTTGAACCGATCGTAGTCTACCGAGACTGGCGAAAACCCGGCGCGAGTGAGCTGATACGCGAGGTAGTAGTACGACACGGGATTGATGTGTCCCGAAGTGTGGCGAGGGTCCGTGCTCGAGAGGAGCAGGGGATCGAATAGCACGGCAAATCCTGAATGGAGATTTCGCCAGCGCGAGTTGATGTTGAGCACGTTCGGTGTGCTCAGGAAGGCGATCCCGCCCGGCTTGAGTATGCGAAAGAGGTCACGGCAAAAGGCGAACTGATCTTCGACGTGCTCGACTACCTCGAGGCTGCACGCAACATCGATAGAGGAGTCGTCGTACGGCAGCCGGCCGTCTGATGAGATTTTCTTGCACTCGACCGCGGAATACAGAAAATATTCCGGGAAGATGTCGCAGGCCGAGATAACCTCAGATGGATCCAGGCCCGACTTGGCTTGCAGTTGCTGCCCGAGCTGTTGGGAAAAAAATCCTTCGCCCGCGCCCACGTCCGCCACCTTCACGCCTTTCCTGACGAGCGGGCGTACCAGCTGGAGCACCTTCTCATTAGTGCTGCGATGAGAGATCGGACGTATGGCTGTTGGGTCAGTGACGGCAGTCATCTACGTCGCGGCGCGTTTGCGTGCGGCCTCGATTGTTGCCGCAGTTTGCGCGGGGTCCTCGACCTCTATGACGAGACGCTGATAAGTCTCATGGTCGAGCTCAACGACAATAGTGCGGTCGGTATTGTGGACGTCAAAAAAAACCGCGCCGCCGCTTTGCAGGAACGTTCCGGCTGTGAGCAGTCCCGGAATGTTGGTGCCTGGAAGCCTCAGCCCGTGCCACCAGCCGCGCGCGGCTTCCGGGTCGACGCGCGCTTCCTTGATGTGCGCGAGAGGAATCTCGAGCTGGCTCTTCAGTGCCCAGAGCTTGTCCCAGCCCTCTACTTCGAACCGCACGCGGTCGCCGATAACAGACACGTCTACCATGCTGGGAGTAATCTGCGTACGGCCGCGCTTGGGCGGCACCCCTCGCGCTCTACGGTGTATAAGTAGAGTGCGCTGAACGAGTGAAAATTGTTCTTTTCTGCTCGTGCGCGACACGCGATATTGTAGTGACCCAATCGGAAAGCTCACACAGGAATGGTCTAGTCCACTCCTGCCGTTAGTCGCATCCATGCGTTCAGAGCCGAAGCTATGAGAGACCGAATACAATTCAGCAAGTATCTCACGACAGGCGTTGCCGGCGCGGCTGCGTTGATTTTCGCAGGTGCGCAGCTGGTGCGCGGCGCGGATCATAGCGGCCCGGTGCTCTCGTCCGCAACGCGAATCGTGGCGCCTGCACTCGCGGCACCCGAAGCCGCCAAGCCCCTCTCAGGTATCTCGGCGAAAATCGCGAGTGCTCTGAATGCATTCAGCTCGGCTGTCCGGCCGTTGAGCAATCCGCAAGCATTGCCCAAGGCATTCGGTAGCTACTTCGCTTATCTCGCTCAGCATCCGGCCGACGTCAAGAAACCGCTTCTCTACTTTGTCGATTACGGTCTGCCGAGCACCGAACCGCGTGGATACGTCTTCGACATGCGCGCGCTCAAGATCGTCGAGGGCCCGTTCACCGTCGCGCACGGACGCGGATCATCGACGACCCAGTATGGCGTTCCAACCAGGTTTTCGAATGCGGCGGGCAGCGCTGCGACGTCGCTCGGTCTCTACCTCGCCGAGAACACCTACGCCTTTCACGGAAAGACGGGCGGCCACTCCTATAGCTCCATAGGACTTCGGCTCAAGGGGCTCTCAGGGAATTACAACGACAACGCGTTTGCGCGCGGCGTCGTCGCGCACGGGGCGCCCTATGTCACCGCGACGAGGGCGGGGCGAAGCGAAGGCTGCCCCGCTATGGAGCCGCAGCGGGCCCAGCGAGTTCTTCCCGAGCTGGCGAACGGCGGGATGGTTTTTCTTTTCGGACTCGACAAGGACTGGATTGCAGCGAACCCACTCGCCGCCACGAGCGCCGACTGAGTTTCAGGTCCGCTCGGCGCCGACGGCGTCGGGCGAATGCAGAGCGGCCGAAGGGTGTTTCACCTTTATCCGCACATCATTCAGATCTCTCACGGGCCGCACTTCCACGCACCCCGAGTGTACCCACGGAAATTCGGCGGCGATGCGGACCGCTTCATCCATGTCGCGCGCCTCGATCAGGTTGAATCCACCGAGTACCTCTTTGGATTCCGCGAATGGCCCGTCGATGGTTGTTTGACGTCCTTTGCGGACGCGGACGGATCTGGCAGTGGACGGATCCTCGAGCTGCTGCGAATCGAGCAAATATCCTTCGTTGCGGAGCTCGTCAGCATGCGTGAGGCAATCACGCATCTGCGAATCGAATTCTGATTGTGGTATTTCGCCGAGCAAGGCGGGGTCATTGTAAATCAGGAGCATGAACTTCATCGCGTTTCCTCTTGCGATTGTCCGAGGTGTTGGAGCGAGCCGCGTAGCGTTCCGCGTTTCCTTACCTTAGCGGCCCGCAGCTTCCCCAGCAAGAACTCGATCAACGTTTCGGGAAACGTTGCCGGGCTCTATCGCCCGGCAGAACGCTATCGCTGTCAAACGGGTGACTCTCCACGTTCGTCTTTCGTCTCTGAGAGATGACGCGTCGACATTTTTTTGCCCTTCCGATTGTCCTTCTCATTTCCGCCGCCGATTGGGCAGGGGCGCA
>DASQPS010000086.1:0-8970 GCA_035643845.1 Gemmatimonadaceae bacterium
TCAACATCATGGCAGCCCTGGCAAGCGCGTGTTCGGCAGGGTTCTGGTTTCTGATCACCGAAAGAATTGTCGCGCGCTGGATTGTGGAGAGGTGGCAGCGACTCGTAGTGGCAAGTCTCGCCACGCTGATCGGCGCGACGGCCTTCACCGTCTGGAACCAGTCGGTCGTCAACGAAAAGGTCTACACTATCTCGCTGCTGTTTTTCACGATCGTCTCGTGGATCATCATCGAGTGGATCGAAGAGCCGGATTCGCGGCGCGCTGATCGTCTGGTTGTGCTCGTGTGCTATCTCCTTGGCCTCGGCTACTCAGTTCATCCGGCTGGTTTTCTGCCACTCCCAGCAGCTGGAGTTGCACTGCTTGCTACTCGGTGGCGCACCCTGCTGCGTTGGAAGCTCGTGCTCGCCGGACTCGGCGCCCTGGTGCTCGGGCTGACACCCTTCATCTACGAGCCAGTTCGGGCAGCGTACTTCCCGCCGATAAACGAGGGTGCGCCGACCGCCTGCGCCGTCAAGCTCGAAGTGAGCTGCACTTTCGACAAACTCACGTTTGATCGTCTGCGCGCGAACATCAATCGCGAGCAATACGGGCAGAAAGTCGATCGGGGAGCGACGTATCCCGAGCAGGTCGGAATGTGGTGGCTGTACTTCAAGTGGCAGTGGCTGCGCGACGCCCACTTGACCATGCAAGGCGCCCAGTTCGTCATGGCGTTTCTCTTCCTTGCTCTGGGATTGCTGGGCGGCTACGTCCATTGGGATCGCGACCGACGAACGTTCTGGTATTTCGGACCGCTGATGTTCACCATGACGCTAGCGCTGATCTATTACCTGAACTTCAAGTACGGCTGGTCTCAGGATCCCGGCGTGACCGATGTGCAGCGCGAGGTGCGCGATCGCGACTACTTCTACATCTGGAGCTTTTCGGCGTGGGGAGTTTGGGCGGCGATCGGGCTCAGCTTCTTGTGGGAACAGCTCGCGCACGTAATCGGCGGAGATGACCGCGCGAAAACGCAAACGCGTCAGACGCCGGGTGCGACCGGCCAAGGGGTGAAAAAAGCGGCAGTGGTACCGGCGTGGCCATCACGACGCGCGTTCATGCTCGCGACTCCGATACTTCTCATTGCCGTCATACCGCTTTTCGCCAACTGGAAATTCGCGTCGCGGGCGGGGCATCACTTCACGCAGCAGTGGGCGCGGGATTACCTGAACTCACTCGAGCCTTATGCGATAGTCATCACCAACGGCGATAACGACACCTTCCCTTTGTGGTACTCACAGGAGGTAGAAGGCGTGCGACGCGACGTCACTGTTGCAGTGACGACGTATCTCGACACCGACTGGTTCGTGAGGCAGATGATCCGCCGCCCGGTAGAGACATACGACGCGGCAAAAGGGCCG
Source organism: Gemmatimonadaceae bacterium (assembly GCA_035643845.1). GTDB lineage: Bacteria > Gemmatimonadota > Gemmatimonadetes > Gemmatimonadales > Gemmatimonadaceae > UBA4720. The sequence continues at coordinate 1,398 of DASQPS010000086.1, forward strand.
TCGATCTACAGAAATCAGCAGTGGAAGAAACCGGTCGGGCCGCCGCTCAAGATGACATTCGCGGAAGCGGACGCGATTCCGGAGTACATCCAGCTCTCGGAACCGCAGGTCTTTCGTCAGGGCAACATCGTGTTGAACATCCCGGCGGGAATTCTGGTGCGAGATCAGCTCGTGCTGCTTCGGTTAATAAAGGATTCGTATCCCGAGCGCCCAATCTATGTGTCCACCGGCGGGGGCCAGAACCTGGGACTCGGCCCGTATCTTCTTTCGCAGGGTTTCGTGCAGAAGTTGGTGGATCATCCGCTTACGGCGAGCACCGCAACACCCAGAATTGGCGACCTTTTTATTGATGTCGATCGCACCAAGGCCCTCTGGGATTCTGTGTACCACGCGCCAGAGGCTCTGATTAAAGAAGGTGACTGGATCGATCGCGCCTCGTTTGGAATTCCGTACACCTATGGGTTCACCGGAACCGTTCTCGCGGAAGCAATGCGTGAGAGAGGCGATCAGGCGAGCGCGAACGCGATCCTCAATCGCGTCAAGGCGATTGCGAAAGCAGCGCGGATACCCGAGCTGGAGCGCATGGAATAGCCTTTCCAGAAGCGTCGGGACATCGCTAACGCCATCCAGAGCTTAACGCGCTTCAAAGTCAGTCCCACCACCCATGGATGTACCACGCACTGTCCTTAGCGTCGTGGTACAGCCACACCATCGTCCCATCGTCGGTAACGCAGCGGAAATATTCGCGCGCGTAGGGCTCCGTCCACTGCCCTCCTGATACGCGGTCTGGACCAGCGGCTGACGTGAGCGTCTTCCATTCCTTGTCGCGGAATTGAGTCGGCACCTGATGATCCCGACGGCGCTTCGTCGTCACCGCGATACGACGCGGCTCGGCGAGAAGTTGCAGCGTTAGACGCGGCGCGGCAGTCGCTTTGACGACGCGCTCCCTCAGCTGAATTCTCGCCGAGGCCTGCGCCGGTTCCTGGCTGACCCACTCGGTGCGGCGATCGATGAGCGGATGCTGATTATTGCGCGGAGTCACGACTACCGCGCCCTGATCATCGAGCAGTTGCGCGATCGTTTCTTCAGCAGCGCGCGCCGTCGCAAATCCGCGATCGAAGATGTCGCCCTGTCGCTCGACTTCTCCGGTAACGGACTCCACGCGCATCGTAATCCCGACAACGCCATCGGGAAGCCTGATCGTCTCGAGATGCGTGCGAATGAGACGCATCCAGGCTTTGTGACTCGACGTCGATCTCGCCGGCCGCACCAGATGCTCGAAGGTCTCGCGATTGGCGAGCGAAAAAATCATCGTCATCTCGCGAGCGCACTGTCCGCGCGACCTCAGCTCCGTCGAGATATTTCCGACGAGTGCGTTGATGATGAAGACGAGCCTCTCCGGATCCTTGAGCGTGTAGTCGACCCAATCGAGCGACGCGCTCGGCAGCGCGCGCGGAATGCTCGTGAAGATGCGGCGCGAGTCATCCGCCCTCGACAATCGCCACAGTCGAGCTCCTTCGGCGCCGAAACGAACTTCGATCGGTTCAAGATCCAGCTTTGCCAAATCGCCGCAGCTCTCCACTCCGATTCCATCGAGCAGAGACGACAGAGCGAGCGATGGCTCGAGCACACCGACAGGAAATGGAGCGATGTACTCGCGCTCGGAGCCGATCGAGATGGTGATGAGCGACCCTTTGCCGTATCGAGCGGCAACTTCCGCGGAGATTGGAGCGCTGGAGATTGCCGCTCTTACCTTGTCGACACCACCATCGTGAAAGATCTGAAGGAGATCTTTTGCCAGAGATTCGGCGATCATCCCCCGTGCATCTGCCCAGACAATTCCGTCGGAGCCGAGCATCACTCGTGGAGCGGCGCTTAGCAACGACGGAATCAATTTCTGAAAAAGCTCGCCGTCCTGCGTGGCGAGGGGGCTGAAGAGGCAGATGAAGGTCATGAATGAGCTCGAACCGGGCACCAACGATATACCGAAGATACCCCGAAAGCAAGAAGGACGCCGCGCATCCGATCCATTCACTTGCAGTTTCACTTATAGAATTCCGAAGAGGCCCGATGCACGAACGACTTGCCGAGATAATGGATTTTGTCGAGCAGCGACGGAGAGAGCTGCTCGGGAGCTTCGCCGGCGTGGCGAAAGAACGACTGCGTCAACGCGCAGCGCCCAACCGATGGTCGGTGGCCGAAGTGCTTGAGCATTTGAGATTGGTGGAGTCCGGCGTCGCGCGACTGGTCTCTAAGCGAGTCGGCCAGGCAAAGGAAGCGGGGCTCCGCAAAGAGGACTCCAGCGAATCGGTGATTCCATCCTTCGATCGTCATGCCGCTTCGCTCGAGAGCGCCGTGCTCGAATCTCCGGTGACGGTGCGGCCACGCGCCGACGTCGACATCGACGAAGCGCTTGAGGGCCTGGCGAATTCTCGCGTGGCGCTTCGAGCTGCCGTCATCACCGCCGATGGTTACGCGCTCGGCGACATAAAACACACGCACCCGATTCTTGGCGAGCTCGATCTCTATCAGTGGCTTATCTTTCTCGGACACCACGAGGCGCGTCACCGTAGCCAGATCGAACGAACCATCAATTCACCTTCCGAATGAAAACTCATCACACGAAGTTTTTCGCTTTGGCGGCACTCGTGCTCGCGGTTTCGGTCACGACCGCGGCGCTGGCCAGACCGGCCCACGTGGAAGAAAGCGGCAGTAGTGGAATCAGAGCCAAAACGGCGAAGCCTGTCATCACAGTGTACAAGGACCCGAACTGCGGATGCTGCCGAAACTGGGTCGCTTATCTCGAGAAGCATGGCTATCGCGTTGACGCGAAGGACTCGCCCGACATGGCCTCCGTCAAGCGCAGCCTTGGAGTGCCCGAAGGTCTCACCGCCTGTCATACCGCAGTGGTCAACGGCTATCTCATCGAGGGTCACGTCTCGGCAGAGGACATCGACAGACTCCTCGCCGAGAAACCGAAGGTGGCGGGACTGGCCGTGCCCGGGATGCCCGCATCTTCGCCAGGAATGGACGGGCCTCGAACCAGGGCGTATGAGGTTCTGGCGTTCGACAAGGACGGCAAGACGCGGGTGTTCTCGAACCACTGACGGGCGTTCGGCGCTCCGCAACGCTTTAGACTCTCCGAGGCCGGATGCCGCCCTTGCGGCGCGTGGGGTGTGTATATATACATTCCTCGTGCATAATTTCCCACTTCCCGCCAGCCGCCCCCTCTCGCGTTCGAGCGCGAAGCGCGCGACCCCAAGTAAGGTCGTGCGTCGTGCCGTTCGCGTCGACGGTCCGCAGATACTGGAGCTCGTCTCACAGTACGCAGCCCAAGGCCTGATGCTGCCGCGTACTCTGGATCAGATTGCTGCCCGAATCGACAACTACGTGGTGGCGACTGATACGGCCGGACGCGTGATAGCCTGTGCAGCACTCGAGGAGTATTCGCCATCGCTCGCCGAGGTATCGTCGGTAGCGGTGGCTCCGGCGTATCACGGCAAGGGTCTGGGAAGCCAGGTCGTGCTCGGAATCGAGAGACTCGCGCGGGCGCGCAACATCGAAGAGCTATTTGCTCTCAGTCTCACGGACAATTTTTTTCTGTCGCTGTCCTACAAGCCGACGACCATCTCGCGCTATCCCGAGAAACTCGCGCGCTACGACGCGCTCACGCGTTCCGGTGTGGATATCGTTCCGAAGCGCTGTTTCCAGAAGGTGCTCGGGAGCGATTGGGCGGGGCCACAACTAGTCGCCCGCGACGCGACCTCGAGAGTCTCGGCGTAGCAGCCGCAAAATCTCGGCGAAGCTGTCCATCGCCGAGAGATTATCGCTCGACAATGTCCTGTAAGGCCGCCCTGATGCTCGGATCTCCGCTGCGTGAGAGAGCCGAGATAGCGCGACGTCTGAGCGCCAGATTCTGATCGTTCTTCGCAATCGACACCAGCTTATCACTCGCCGCCTTGTCGGGAATGCGTGAGTACAGACCGATGAGAGCCTCGCGCAGCTGCTGGTCCGGAATCGCGTCGTACAGCGCGAGCAGTGCGGGCGTAGTTGCGCCCGCTCGCGTCAGGTACTGGAGAGCGCGCCGGCGGGCGTCGGGTGCCGCATTGTCATTCTTCACGATGCCCGTGAGCCATTCGACGTTGTCGGTCCCGCCAAGCTCCGAAAGTGACGCGAGCACCGCGTCCTGCGAACGCTGGCCGGTGAGCTTCGGGTAGATCGAGCGCAGCATGCTGGCATCCTGGCCCGTAACGTACTCTCGTCCAAGTCCGCGCAGAGCAGTCGCGAGGACTTCATCGGGGAGATCGGTTCGCTGGGCAGTCGTGCGGAGGAATTGCCGCGCACGCGGATCGCCCGAATGCGCGAGCACCGTCATGCTTTCGCGGCCGGTCCAGGATGTCAGGTTGGCGCTCGCGAGCTGCACCAACGGCTGAATGCCGGCGCCGTGATCCAGCCGCGAGAGAACGGACATTGCCGCTGTCCTCACACCTTGAACGTCATTCTCATTGGTTGCGATCTGGACGAGAGCCGCGCCTATCCGATCGAGCTGAGGAGCGTCGGCGCGGACGAGGCCTGAGAGAGCAGCGCGCCGCGTCTCGAGCGGACGACTCTGATCGCGGCCGATGTCGAGCAGTCGCGCCGAGAGATCGCCGCCGTTAGCGAGGAGGGCGGCGAAGATTGCATCGCGTCCCACTCTGCCGTCCGCGCGCGACGCGACGCTCAGGAGGAAGTCCGTCGCTTCCGCGGCTGTGACTGTACCGAGATTGCTGACGCCCGACTCGGCGTCCGCGCTTGCGGGTCCAACGTACGTTCGAAGTGCAATGACGTTGCGATCGGCGAGATCAGCGACGACTCGCGCCGGTCCCGCGACGCATTGATCGGAAGTGCCGGAGCCAAATGATCCGTAGAAGTTCCCGGCGCCTGTCGAGATATACGTTCGCCCGTCACCGCAGACGCCCGGTCTCACGGGATACGAAAACTGAACGGAACGGTCCGACGCTGAAGCGACACGAGCGCTGAGTGATTGCGCGCGCGCTACGGCGGTCGGCGCCATGATGACTGCTGGTATCATCAACATCGCGAGCGTGGTACGTCGAAAAGACTTCGTCATTTGTCGATAATCTCCAGTAGAAGCTGCTTCGTTCTTGGGTCATTCTTCCGCGAGAGGGCCGAGATGGCGAGCCGCCTCAGGTCGGGATCCGTGCCGCTGCGCGCGATTGCGAAAAGTTTGTCCGTGGCCTCGGGCTCGGGGCGCTGCGCGTAAAGCCTTATGAGCTGCTCGCGAAGCGAGCGGGCGTCAGCGACATCGTACATGCGTGTGAGATCCGCGATTGGGATTGACGACCGCCCGGCGTACCGGAGCGCCGTCGCGCGTACGTCCGCGGACTCGTTGGGATTTCGCACAAGCGACAGGAGCCATTGCTCGTTGTCGTTCCCGCCGATGTTGGCAATGGCGCGAATTGCTTCCGCCTTTAGACGCGGTGTCTCGAGGCGCGGATAGAGCGAGCGAACGTACGCACCGTTGTCGCTGGTGTGCTCCGCATCCATGCTTGCGAGCGCGGACGCCCGAAGTTCCTCGCTTAGGTCGGTCCGCGCCACGATGGCCTGAATGCTCTGGCGAGCACGCGGGCTGTCGCTCCGGCCGAGTGCCATTATCGCGGCGCGCTGCAACTGTTCGTTTCCGGGTGTGCGGGCGATCTCTTCCAGCGTCGCGACCGGCTGATCGCCGGGCATCGCCGCGAGAAAGCGTAGCGCGTCGGCGCGGACCCTGATGTCCGGATCGTTCCGCGCGCTGTTCATCACGAGAGACATCGCCTCCGCGTCGGTACGTCTGCCCAGCAGCCACAGCGCCGCGCGTCGAAGACTCGCGGAGCAATCGTCCTTGCGCGCGAGAAGTCGACGAAGGATCGGCGTGGTCGACTGAGGATCGGTCTGTCCGAGAGAGTTTAGGGCCTCGATCCGGACAGCGAGATCTTCGCGGTCGCAGGTGTCGCTGTGATCGGCGGCAACGCGTCCGAGCTGCTCTTTGGCCTGGGCATCACCCTGAGCGGCAAGAGCTCCACGAATGCGCGCCGCAAGCGCGGCGGCGTCGGTCTGCAAAGACGCCTGACGATACACGTGCGAGTTGTCCTGCAGCGCTGCAAGAGCGTCGCGGAGATCGCTCGTGCCGCCGATGCGGTAGAGCGAGAAGGCGCGCCAGTATCGGGCGTCCGCAGAGTACGCGGAGTTCGGAAAGCGTTGCGAGATGTCGCCGAACAACTGCGCGGCGCGACGATACTCGCCCCGATTCAACGCCTCGCGTGCAAGGCGATAGAGCGAATCGGCCGGATCGGCTTGTGCCCAAGCATCCGGCGGGTTTGTCGCTATTGAGGAGAATTGTCGGAGGAACGGCGACTCTCCTTTTACCTTGGCCATGTCGGTGAAAGCACGCGCCGCTTTCGAAAGCGCCACGGGTGCGACGATCATCGCGTCATCGATCATCGGTGTGATCGGTAGGTCGATCATCGGTGTCATCGGTACGTCGATCATCGGCAGCGCGGGCATGACAGGCATTGCTGGCATCACGGGCATGGCGAAATCGAGATCAGGCATCGCCTCGTCTATACTCCACTTCATATCGCGCATCGAGCGATCGAGGTCGAAGGTGCTCTTGAGGTGGGCCATTTCGATGTCCACGTTCGGCATTTCGATATCAATGTCCGGCATTTCGAGGCCCATGTCCGGCATTTCGACGTCCATCGGCATCGGGGCCAGCTCCATATCCATCTTCATCGCATCCAGTTTGCCTTTCACAGCGGCGAGATCGATATCGGGAAATTCCACGCGCCACGGCTTGACGGGCTTTGCGCGGGGAGCCGGTGTCGGCACCGGGGCCGGCTCTCCAACGGCCGGCGGAGAAGGTGGCGTTGGCGGTGTCGGCGTCGGGGTTTGTCCCGCGGCCGACACTGAGACAATTGCCAGTGCGACAGTGATGCAAGTTGCTTTACTCATGCTTCCCTCATTCTGACGATTGATTTGTAACCACCGCGGAGTTGAGACGCGAGAGGACGTCTCCCTGCTCGACTGCCTGGTGAATGAGATCGAGATCACCTCTGCTTCGCTCGACGCGAAGACGCGCGACCTGAACGAGCACGAGCTCCAGGTCTTCCAGCAGCGCGCGCATCTTCGGATCCTGCGCGGCCGGCGAGTCGATGAGCAGCCGCGTCGTGACCAGAAGATCCGCGGCCTTTCCGGCGAATGCTGCGTCAGCTTTTACGTTGGCATCTTTCGCCGGAAGCGAAATGAGAAGAGCGGCCGTCTGACCGAGGTAGCGACTCGTTTGGTCGCGATAGGCATCGGCAACCGCGGAAGTGTCGGAGAACGTCGCGGTAGGTTTCGCCGTCGCAATCGCGCTTGCCGTCGCGACCTGACTCGTCGTTGCGGCCCTAGGTAAATACCGTCCTATTCCGATCCCGATCAGAAGAGTCGCGGCGGCCGCAATCCACGGTGCGACCGACAGGAAACCGCGCTGTCGAACCGAGACGGGCGTGTTGAAATGCGCGTTCTCGATCACCGCCCACATCTCGTTGAGTGG
>DASQPS010000087.1:0-4365 GCA_035643845.1 Gemmatimonadaceae bacterium
GAATCACGAGCGGTACCTTGAGCGGATTCTGTTTGATCGCGGTGACAATTCCGTTCGCAACGTCGTCGGTGCGGGTGATTCCACCAAAAATATTGAAGAGGATGGCCTTCACGTTTTTGTCGCCGGTGATGATTCGAAGTGCGGCTACGACTTTCTCCGGGTTCGACGAGCCGCCGATGTCGAGAAAGTTCGCCGGCTCGCCCCCGTAGTATTTGACGAGATCCATCGTCGCCATCGCGAGCCCTGCGCCGTTGACGATGCACCCAACGTTTCCGTCGAGCTTGATGAAGGTCAGGCTCGCCTTTCTCGCCTCGACCTCACTGCGATTCTCGGATGATTCGTCGCGGAGTGCCGCTATGTCGGGCCGCCTCTCGAGCTCGTTGTCGTCGATCACCATCTTCGCATCGAGCGCTACCACTTGACCATCGGGCGTCGTGACTAGCGGATTGATCTCGGCAAGTGACCCACCGTTCTCGAAGAAAGCCCTATACAGTTGTTGAAGGATCTTCGCTGCAGCGCGGACCTGCTTTATGTCCGAGTAAAGGAAGAACGCCAGCTGCATTGCCTCGAACACTTGCAAGCCGTAGCGCGGATCGATGGGCAGACGTCGGATCTTCTCGGGTGTCGTCGCCGCGACTTCTTCGATGTCGATTCCTCCAGCCGGGCTCGCCATGAATACGGGGCGCTTGCTGGCTCGGTCGACGATGATGCCGACGTACGCTTCGCTCGCAATGTCAGCGGCCGGCGTGACGAGGACTTTCTCAACGGGAAGGCCCTTGATCGTCAGCTTGAGAATCTGAGCAGTTATGCTTTTCGCATCAGCTGGAGTGCGCGCGAGCTTCACTCCCCCCGCCTTTCCGCGCCCGCCAGCGTGGACCTGCGCTTTGACGACGACCGTCGTTCCGAATTTGCGCGCGATCGACTCCGCTTCCTCCGGCGTCGTGGCTACCTCTCCTGGCGGAATCGGTATGCCGTACTTCCGGAAGATTTCTTTTGCCTGGTACTCGTGGATGTTCACTCTTGCTCCGAACGCGCTCGTGTTGCCGCGTTTCTATTCGAGTTGGTTGTTCACGGCACGATCTCCGTCCCGCCGCTTCCTTGCACCGCTGCGCGTCCCTTGCTCAACTCGGTAATAATGGCACGGCCGTTAGTTTGACGCACATACTCCGCAGCGGCCGCAACTTTGGGAGCCATGCTGCCCTCACCAAACGCGCCTTCGGCGGCGAGACGGTCCGCATCCGCAACCGTCATCGAGCTGATCATCTTCTGTTGCTCGGTTCCCCAGTTCGTGTAGACCGCATCGACGTCGGTGAGAATCATAAACAGCTCGGCGCCAAGCTCTCTAGCAAGAACTGCGGCAGCGAGGTCTTTGTCTATTACCGCATCGACGCCTTCGAGACCGAGCGTCGCATCACGGTAGACAGGAATCCCCCCGCCTCCACACGCAATCACCACGGTATCGCGCTCGACGAGACTTCGAATCGTTGACAGCTCATGAATCGCCAGTGGTACTGGACTTCCCACCACTCGCCGAAGATGACCGTTCGCGTCTTTCCGAATTGCGTGGCCCTCGGCGCGGAGCTCCCGAGCGCGATTCGCAGACAATCCATGGCCGATGAATTTCCTGGGATTTTGAAGCGCCGGATCAGTCGCGCTCACTTCGACTTGAGTTAAAACGGTTACGACGTCTCGGTTACTGCCTGCTCTTCGGAGCGCGTTCTCGAGCGATTGCTGGAGCATATAGCCTATCCAGCCCGCAGTGCCCGCCACCAAAACGCCCAACGGCAGCGGAGAAACCTCGCTCCGGGCCTTTTCGTTGCGCACCAGCTCGTCGCCGACCTGCGGGCCGTTGCCGTGCACTACGACGACGCGCCATCCGTCGAGCGTGAGGTCAACGATCGGTCCCAGACTCGCTCTGCTATGTCTGAACTGGTCGGCGATCGTCGAGTGTTCACCCGGCGGGGATAACGCATTGCCACCCACGGCGATCACAGCGGTGCGGGGCACGTCATTCATTTGCGTTGGCCGAGGAAAGCGCCGAGGGAATCGTACGCGATTCCAAAAGCCTTGAGGTCGCCGGCCGCGAGGGCCGCCCGCATCCGGTTGTACAGGCGCGTCACTGCACCGCGGAAAGTCGAATCGGCGGGCAAGCTCGCGTCAGCGCCGGCGGGCTGCCACGGACTCGTCGTCAGCTCACGGGCGATCCCGGGCGCGCGATAATCGGAGGAGTTTGGGAATGCCGTCATCCACGCCTGGGAAATCGGGTCGGGCGTCGGATCTGCCGCGATCATCACGCGAGCTGTGCGTGCGTTAACGAGCGCGGTTGCTGCGTGCCGGAAGTAACTGCGCTCGTCGCCGGCGAGCACGAAATGTCTGCTGAGCGGATAGTTCGACGACGCCATGTAAAGCTCGAGCTTCCAGTAGAGCGTATCTGCATGGAACATCGGCTCGACCAGTCCCGCCTGAGTGAAGATCGGAGCGAGCTCGCGCACTCGCGCACGAACATCCCGGAGCGCAATCAGTCTCGCGCGGTGCGGAACGGAGTCGGAAAGCAAGTCGAATGATTGGTACGCCCAGGCGTAGCCGAGCTTCGACAAGCCAGCCCCGATGTGCTGGCCGGCCACGTCCAGCTGTGGATCGGAAACGATCACGAGCCCACGCGCTCCAGGATACACAAGTGAGTCTTTCTGCAGCAGCTGCTGTCCTACGGTGCTCGATGCAATGCTGTCGAAAGCCGGCGACACAGCTGATTTGCGGAGCGCTTCGTCCGCGGAAGGATTCAGTGTGTACGCACGCGCGGTGAAATCTGCGCGGGTCGCGGCGTAGGAGCGCTCCTGCGCGATCTGGTCCGTCGCGGAAGTGATATGTCGCACGACAAGTGGGATGACTTCCTGGACGGTGATCGAGAGAAGGATGACGACGGTCACGGCGATGAAGCTCGTGCGCAACTGACCAGTCCAGCCGCTCAGCAGAACGGTGATCGCGGCCGCAACAGTAACTATCGAGAGGAGTACCAGGCCGGGAAGAAGCCACTGATGGTCGACGTACGAAAATCCGCCGTCGTCCCCCGTACCGCGGATCAAGAGGTCGTACGACTGCAGCCGGTAGCTCCACATTGTGATGAGCAGAAGCAAGGCGGCGAGAACACTCAGATGTCGGCGCACCCTCGCGCTCATTTTCAAGCCAGCCCGCTCCCACCGCAGTCCGGGAGTCAGCGAGTATAGAACAACGACGAACACCGAAACCGAAACCACGAGCAGCATCACCCAGGAGTAGAGCGATTTTTCGAACGGCAACCAGCTTGTGTAGAAACTGAGGTCATGCTGGAAGTAAGGGTCGGTTTCGCGAAATCCAACTTGAAGACGTGCCAGAGCGACAAGGGTCCAGTCCGGCAAAACCGGCGTCAACGCCGCGGCGACTGCAATCGCCAACACCAGTGCAAACCGGTCCAGGTACTTACGGGGAACGGCTTCGCCAAATTCGACGTTGGCCATCCGCCGCGGCAGAGTGAGCGATCCGATACTCCTACCAAGCGCCGACAGATTAACAAACGTCAACACCACGGCAATCAGCGATCCTACGCCGTAGACGAGCAGGAGATCGGTCGCCCGCTCGCTCCAAAGCGGCGTTGCTCCCATTGCCGCGTACCAGGTGTAGTCGGCGTAGACCGCCGAAATCGCGCGACCGCCAACTAGTACTGCCGCCGCGATGACGACGCCGACAAGGAGGCGCCGGCTGTTGGTCACGTCAAACCTTTACGCCTTGGGCGCGCAGCCAGTTCTGCATTTCCGACTGAATCGCCTCGAGATTTTCGCGCGTCCGCGCCTCGAACCGCATCACCAGAACCGGTTGGGTGTTGGACGCGCGAATGAGCCCCCAGCCATCACAAAGAAGCACGCGCACACCGTCGACGGTAATGACGTCGTACTTGCTGCCGAAATATTTCTTCGCCTCTTCGACGATCCCGAATTTCTTTTCGTCGGGACAATCGACGCGAATCTCGGGGGTGGACACGAACCGCGGGACGTCGGCCAGCAATTCGCGGATGCTCTTGCCGGAATCGGCGATGATTCGAAGGAGCAGCGCCGCTCCGTAAAGCGCGTCGTCGAAACCGTAGTAGCCCTCGCTGAAGAACATGTGCCCGGACATCTCACCGCCGACCGGTGCGTGGGTCTCGTGTATCTTCTCCTCGATGACCGAGTGACCCGTCTTCCACATGATGGGAACACCGCCCGCTTTTTGTACGGCCTCTGGCAGCGCCTGCGATGCCTTCACATCGAACACGATCGATTGTCCTTTGCCGCTGCGTTCGAGGACGTCACGGGCGTAAACGATGAGGAGATAGTCGCCCCAGATGATTTCGCC
>DASQPS010000088.1:0-3531 GCA_035643845.1 Gemmatimonadaceae bacterium
GGCGGGTGTGCGATACATCACGATCACATCGCGGCACCACGACGGCTTCTCGATGTTCGCGACGCACGCGACGCCCTACAACATCGTGGACTGGACGCCATTCCATCGCGATCCGCTGAGAGAATTGGCCGACGAGTGCCACGCGCAGGGCATCAAGCTTTTCTTCTATTACTCGCAGCTCGATTGGCACAACCCGGACTACTTTCCGCGCGGCGGAACTGGACATGACACCGGACGACCTGAGACGGGCGACTGGAATCGCTATATCGAATTCATGAACGCGCAGCTCACGGAGCTGCTGACCAATTACGGTGCGATTGGCGGAATCTGGTTCGATGGAATGTGGGACAAGCCCGATGCCGACTGGCAGCTGCCGCGAACGTACGCGTTAATCCACCGGTTGCAACCGGCGGCCCTGATCGTTCCGAACCATCACAAGGCTCCGTTGCCGGGCGAGGATGTACAGACTTTCGAGCAGGATCTGCCTGGAGCGAATACCGCCGGCTTCAACACTCGCGAGATTGGTGCGCTGCCGTTGGAGACATCCATGACTATGAACGACTCGTGGGGCTTCAACATCACCGACACCAAATTCAAATCGACGCGCGACCTGATCGGCTACGTCGTGCGCGCCGCGGGCGCGAATGCAAATCTTCTTCTGAATATCGGTCCACGTCCCGACGGAACCATTCAGCCCGAAGCGGCCGAGCGATTGCGCGCGATCGGGGAATGGCTCGGCAAGTATGGGACTTCGATCTACGGTACGCGCGGTGGTCCAGTTCCTCCGCGCGAGTGGGGCGTGACGACTCAGCGCGGCGATACGGTCTTCGTGCACGTCCTGAAGTGGCCGGATCGCGTGCTATCGATTCCGGATTTTGGCCGGCAGGTTCTTCGCGCAACGATGCTCGACGATGGCAGTCGAGTGGATGTCGCGTCGGTGAACGGCGGTATCACGCTGACGGTCCCGCAGCAATCGGGTGAGGGAGCGGATCGCGTAATCGTCCTGGTGACAAGAAGGTCGAAGCTTCCGCCGGTACCGGCTCTGCGCCGACCCACTCCGCCGACGTTGCCCTATCGCTAGTCCCGAGCTTCTCCGGCTTCAGCACCAGCATCGAGGTTTTTCCTGAGTGCATTATCGCGTCGGCGACGCTGCCCCTGAGCATGCGCGCGACGCCGCCGCGGCCGTGCGTTGCAATTGCGATCAAGTCCGCCTTCTCACGTGTCGCAAAGTCAGCGATTGCCTCGCTGATGTTTTCGCTGATGACAATGTCGGTCCTTACTGCCACGCCGCCGCGGCGAAGCTTCTTGGCAATACGAAGGAGATATTCCTGCGCGACATAGACCTCCTTTTCCGACCACGGTGCGTCGGGATCGGGGATCCCGGCCTGCGGCACGAGCACATGCAACAGGACGACCTCCGCTTCCTCGAGCGCGGCAAGAGTCGTGACGCGCGGTAGTATCTGCTCGGCGAGCGTCGATCCATCGAGTGGAACGACTATGCGGCTGACAGTCTCACCAGCTTGCGGATTGAGATAGCTCTGCGCGGGTTTCACCACCAGCACGGGAGTGGATGTGTGGCGAATCAGCGAGTCCGTCACACTCCCCAGAGAAAGCCGTGCGATGCCGGTGCGACCGTGAGTACTGATGACAATCAGGTCGACATCGTGACGTCTCGCGTACCCTTCCAGAACATCAGCAACCGGACCCGCGTGCAGATCGACCGTGATGTCAGCGTCGGACGTGTTTCTGCATTCGGCAGCCAGTGCGTAAAGCTCGCTTTGCGCCTTGTCCCTTTCACTGCGCACTACGTCGGTGGCGACTGGCGTTCCTTCAGACGCGGCAGCGATGCCGAAAAACGAGCCTGTCGGGAGTACCCGAACCAATCTGACTTTGGCCTTGGTTCGCTCCGCCAGATCCAGTGCGACCCGAATGGCCTCGCGGTCAAATCCCGAACCGTCGGTTGGGACCATGATGATCCTGTACATACAGCCTCCTCTCGATAGCGAGCTCGGTGGTTGACGCGTGGGAGTCCTATTGAATGTCGAAAATGGCCGCCTCCAACGAACACGACTATCGGAGTTCGGCTGATTGTTTGTCAGGTTTCCCTTGCCCGTTTTCCGGCAACACCCGACAAATAATCTGCTATCGCACGCACATAGTACCCGAGCGGAATCATGGCTGCGAACGGCGATCGCGCCGGCAAGCCGAAAAGTCCTCGAGGCCGTTCGCGCTAACCTGAAGTAGCACTCTGGTTCACCGTCCCGGTAATAGATGTCCGCCGTCAGCGGCGTGAGTCTGCTTAGCTTTATCGCTCCGACAAATGCAAAAAGGACGGCTGAATGGATTGGTTTGCGAAGATTTTTATTCGCGCGAGCCTCATCTGGTTCCTGCTGGGCATTACACTCGGGCTGGCGATGGCTGTTCACCCGGCATGGACAGTTTACAGGCCCGCACACGCTCACATGAATCTCGCCGGCTTTGTGACGATGATGATCTTTGGCGTCGGCTACCAGATGCTGCCTCGCTTCTTCGGGCATCCGATCCACAGTCGGGCCTTCGCGGTCGCCCATATCTGGCTTGCGAACGTCGGCTTGGCATTGTTGGTCACGGGCTTTTTTCTCGCGCCCAATATCGGCGCCCGCAGCATACCCGTCACCGCGACCGGCGGCGCATTATGGGCTGTCGGCGCGTACGGCTTCGTGTACAACATGTGGCGCACATTCAGTGCAGCGGAGCGCCGGCGGCAAGCGAATCAAAAAACTCCGGACGGGCGGAAATTGCCAACATCGGAGTAGCGGGACGATCCGCCAAGCCGGGAGTTCGCCAGAAGCAGGCGAACTAGTTTCTCATCGTTCAGGCGGAGCCGCTACGACGAGTGATTGAAGTTTGCTATTGTCATTTTCGCGACAGGTAGCTAGCTAGGTGACGCGCAGGCCTTACCCGAGGAGGTCTTATGAAGCGTGTCGCGCACGTTGGCTCCCGAGCGATTTGGATCGTTTTCTGTTGTCTGGGCTTCGGTTGCGGAGGAGATTCGACAGCGCCGGCCAGCTCCAACAAGATTACCGTGGCGACGCAAACCGAAGGTTTTCAAATCGATGCTGACGGATACAACGTGCAGGTCGGCGCGGGCTCCCCGACAGCACTAGGTGTCAACGCTTCGACAACCCTCAGCGGTGTCTCCGCCGGTGCGGTGACTGTAACACTGTCAGGACTCGCTCCGAACTGCGCGGTGAATGGGGCAAACCCGGTGACCGTTCAAGTTCAGGCCGGCGTCACCGCGACTACAACATTTCACGTCGTGTGTACAGCGACTCCGGGCGGGAGCTACCGCATTGCACTCATGACGAATCGAGATCCCGCTCAATCTGACGGTTCCTGGGACCTGAACGTTATGAATAGCGACGGATCAATCGCGGCGCTCACCTCTCCGAACGGTTTCCTCGACGCATACCCAACCTGGTCGCCGGATGGTAAGAAGGTCGCCTTTGCCTCCAAGCGCGACGGCCCGCTCAATATCTATGTAATGAATCA
>DASQPS010000089.1:0-9769 GCA_035643845.1 Gemmatimonadaceae bacterium
CGCGGCGAGCTTCGCCTCCCGCCAGAACGCGCGCACCGCTTTGTCGTCGCGAGCAATCGAAGGGTGAAGAGCTTTCAAGGCGACCTCTCGCTCCAGAGACAAGTCGCGCGCGCGCCAGACGGTTCCGAACGCGCCGCTCCCGAGCTTTGAAAGAATCTCGTAGTCGTCTCCTACAGCCCAGCGCACGCGAGCTTCGGCAGACTCATTCGCCTGCTTGTCGGGCTCACCCCTTACCATGACGACGGTGCGGGCGGGGTCGCCGCGTTCGACGGCACGAAGTAGCACGGCAAGAGATGGAAAGCGATCGGCGGGATCCAGCGAGAGCGCACGATCCAGCGCAGTCGCCAGCGCTTCCGGCGTTTCCGGGCGAACCAGCTTGAGCGGCGGTATCTCACCTGCCGGCGGAGTCTCTCCAGTTAGCGCAGTAAAGCACATCGCCGCGAGCTGCCACTGATCGCTGGCCGGCGTTGGCAGCCACTCGTTCGACTCCCATTCCGGCGGCATCGGCAACATCTCGGCGCGAAAAGCTCTCGTCGTTTCGGTGGAGCGAATCTCGAGCGGACCATTACCTGGCCGAACGCCGGCCGGAATCGCTTCGCGCGGCACCGCCCACTGCCACTCGAGCATCCACAACCTGCCGGTCGGCGTCGTCCACAGGGCATCACCATTCAAACCCCCGTGAGCAATACCCGTTTCGTGCAGGTAAGCGAGCGTCGAACACGCACCCCGCAGCATCTGAAAGACGTAAGGGATGTCCGCGAGGCCCAAGCGGGCAAGCCGCGCGCGAACGGTCTCGCCGGTGATCCATCTGCGGAGGTATCCAGGGCCGCGACGACCTTCCCTGTACGACGTCCAGTAGTGATAGGTCGTCGGGATTGATGGATGGCTTCGCTGCGCGAGCTGTCTCGCCTCCTCAAAGAGCCAAGCGCTGTGCTCGGGATTCGGCGCCGTTACCAGCGAGAGCGATCGCCCAAGCGCGTCGACTACCTCCTGATAGTGCCGGTAGTCTCCGACCATTCCACCGGGACCCCAGGACCAATCAGGCGGAAGCTGCCAATCCGCGATGTGCGGAGGCAAGATCTTCGTCGCTCGAGGCGTTACAACTCCTCGATTGACTGAAGTCACGCTTCGCCTCTTGCAAGAACGATGAGCACTCGGGTTCCTTTTCCCTCTTCGCTGGTGATTCCAATCTCGCCGCCCCACGCCTCTATCAGACGCCGACTCACAGCCAGGCCGAGTCCGCTGCCGGTGGTGCGTGTAGAGAAATGTGGCTCGAAGACCCTCGGCAGCACAGCGGCGGGAATACCCGCTCCGTCATCCGCTGTTTCGATCGTGACGCGGCGCTCTTCCTCTCTCAAAGTAACTTCCACACGCTTAGCGCCAGCGAGCCGAGCATTCTCGAAAATATTCAACAGCACGTCTCTCATCTCGTCTTTGCGAGCCATTACCCAAGCAGGCCGTTCGCCCCCGCGAACTTGCCACTTCACGATGCGGTCGCCCATCTGCTCGAGAGCGACGACGTCTCTGACGATGGCGGCCACATCTACGCGCTGAGCAGGAGCGAGATCAGCGGGCGCGCTTCCGTACCGGCTGAACGAGCGAGCAATCTCATCGAGGCGGTCGATCTCAGCGAGTATTCGTCTGACGTTGTCGTTTAGAACCTGATCGAAGTTGACACGGGGATCGCTGCGCGCGCGACGAAGGTGCTGGACACCAAGCCTTATTGGCGTGAGTGGATTTTTGATTTCATGGGCGACCTGACGCGCCATCTCTCCCCATGCCAGGACGCGCTCCGCACGCGCCACTTCTATCCTGCTAAGCTCGAGATCGCGCGCCAGCCTGCGCGCCGCGATTCCGCTGAGCCACAGAGCCGCGAGCGCGCCCAGTGCAGTCGAGAAGAGGACGAGCATGCCGAGGTCGCGGCGCCGCCGGTCGAGCACGAGGTCATCGCTGCGCGCGGGTGCCGCAAGGACATAGCGATCTTGTCCGGACGTAACCGCCGCGGTGTAACCAAAGAGCACGTTCGCACCGCCGAGCGCTTCATCAGACACTGCGCTCATCTCGCCCGCACTTGCAACAAGAACCTGCACACGAGGCGGAAGTGCGAGTCCCGTTGGCGCGAGTGCTTCAAGCACGGTGTCGCTGCTTCGCTCGAGGAATCCGTTCGAGTAGAGGAAAAGCGGGGTGTCGAATCGGCGAGCGGCGCCAGGCAACTGGGCGTATTCGTTTGCCGACACAACGGCGCGAAGCGTTTCGTCGACGAGCACCTCCTTGGTTTGGAGATCGTCGCTTCGTAGTCTCTGATACGACCAGATCGCAAACGCAATCGCAGGAACGACGAAAAACGCAAAGAGCGCGAGAGTAAGACGCGCATGATAGGTGTGGATCCACCGTGCGGCGCGTACCCGCAGCCAGCGCACGAACCCACGTTCGGCGACTGCTCCCAGCAGCCAGAAGAAACCAGCCAGCAGCAGATCGAGAAGGAGCACGAGAAATCCGCGCTCGCCTCTCGCCCACGAAGATCGCAGGTCGATCTCGACATGGGCGCGCCGCGTACCGTCGGACGTCGAGATCAACCGATCGCCGTGCAGCTCGTTGCCCAGACGATGCCATCGCACGTGCGTGGTGTCCGCAATTACGGAATTCGAGACGTCCGTGAGCGCAACTGCGTAAGGCGGGTCGCCGCCCGAGTGCGCCGCCATACCGAGTAGCGCGGAATACGGGTTTGTGCTGAGAAGCTTCGTGCGGGGAAAAACGAGAATCGATGTCACTCCATTTTTTTGCCATACAGCGGAAAGGATTTGCACGCCGGTCGGACCCAGCACGCTCCGCGTCACAGTTTGCTGCTTCGCGATCGCCTCTCGTACGCTGCTCAGAATCACGTCGGCATCCGGCTGCGCATCGGTGACCGCGAATTCTGCGATCTCATCCCCTGCACCGTTCCACGATGCGAGCGTTGCCGGATACTCGGCGTCCGCGAGGTCAGAGGAAGCGTACGCCTCGAGGAGGGAAGCGCCGGTCATCGGAAGCGGGGATTGCTCGAGACCCGCCGCGAAACGTCGCGTCAGAACCACCGCGTAGTCGTCGACGTGACCGAGCGCCGCAACGTCCTCTTCGGCGAGTCGCATCCGTTGTCTCAACGTCGTCGACCACAAACCGGCCAAGGCGACTGCGCCCGAAATCGTCGCAATGATTACGGCGGCGCGAAACGACACGCTGCCTTCGCGGCCAGCGCCTATTCGCCCGAGCCAATAGGCGAGTAGCAGAACGGAGAACAGAAATAAAAAGAGCGGCACTTCCCACGCGAGCCACAAACCCGGTGTCGAGCCCCATGGCGGCTGACCGATGCCGCGCACCACGTTCGACGCAACAGGGATCCCAAATCCGAGCACGATCACCGCACCAATCGCGGCGGCGAAGCGCGGCCATCGTGCGTCGGGCCGCGCGCGAAGGAGCGCGTAGACCGCCAGAAGGACGAGCGTCGCACTGATGAAAAGCGCTCCGGCGTTCGCTGTTAGCGGGCCGCCCAATTTCGAGTAGTAGTACGCGGGGTCGAAGAAGCGCGACGTGTTCGAAAAAGAATTCCAGGGTATCAGCGCCGCGATTGCAAGGAGAACGGCAACAGCAAAGAGACGCTGCGCCAGAGCGTGGCGATCGCGCCACGCATAAATCAGAAAAGCGAGGAGTAAAACGACGAGCCCGGCAATCCCCCGGGTGCGCAGCATCAATGCGCGTCGGAACTCTACCTCGGCCAAAGCGGCGAGCTGCGGCCGTGCTCGCAGAATCGGCTTCCCCTGGTACGCGAGCACCACGACACCGCCTGTCGTGTCTTCAGGCGGCGCCAACTCATACGAACTGACCCCTTCGAGCGGCGCGAGGTAGGCATCGACGGCTCGCACGAGGTTGTCGGCGGGCGGGTCCGCGTGAAGTACGGCTGACGCGATGGCGCGGCGATCACGGCGGGTTTTAACGACATTCAGCGTGATGTAGAAGTCGGTGAAGCTCGCACTGACTCCCGCGGCGAGTGAATCTGGATCGATCCTGCTTTTCCCGACCCACGCCAGTGGACGTCCGTGATCAAAAAGCACCACTGATTCCGCGTCCCTTTGCGACGCACGATTGGCCAGGTAGGAGAATGCCTCCGGGATGTTAGTCGGAGCGTCGAGCGCGCCATTGGCGCGATCGTCGAGCCGCGCCAATTCCCGAGACAACGACTGCCTGAGCGCGCTGAGTGCCGTCGAGGCGGATCTGGATTCCACCTCGGTTCCGACGATGGCGCCAGTGCCCGGAAGCACGGGAGTTCGCACCCACATCGCGATCAGAAAAAGTAGGACTGCCGACAGCGCCAGGATTGCGCCTCGTCGCAGGGTCCCGCTTCTTACATTGAGACTACCGACTGACGCGATGACCCTTCCCTCCCCCCTTCCAGTTTCCGGCCCGCTGCGGGTCAAGGAGCTCAATCCCGCACAGGTCACTGCCGTGCTCGGCAACGACCCGCGGCTGATCATACCGATTGGCACTTGCGAGCAACACGGGCCTCACCTGCCGCTTGGCTGCGACACGATCATCGTCGAGCACATGGCGGATGATCTTTCCGCAGAATATGGCGTGTTGAGGGCGCCGACGGTGGAATACGGAGTGAATGTCGACACGGAGCGCGGCTTCGCCGGCAACGCGTCGCTGAGAAAGAAAACGTTGCATCGCATGCTCAATGACCTGCTTGATTCGTGGGAGGCAACCGGCGTCCGGGAATTCATCCTGTTGACCGCGCACGGTCACGACCCGCACCAGGAGGCTCTTGCTACTGTCATCACTACAACGGCGCGGGTGAGAGTGGTGGATATTTTCGGAGTCAATCTGTCCGATCTTCTCGACGGCCAGAGAGAGGCGATGCACGGCGACGAGGTCGATACCTCGATAATGCTCTTCCTCGCGCCAGCGCTGGTAAACCTCGATCTCGCGCAGGATTATATGATGTCCCGGGAACAGCTCAGGCGTTATCGACGCGGCTGGCTGACGGTTCCCATCGGGAGCGCGGGGTCGATCGGGCGGCCGTCGCTGGCGAGCGCAGAAAAGGGCCAGCGCATCTACGAGCGCATCTTCACCAAAGTGAGCGATCGGATTTTCCTGGCGCCGTCTCCCGCAGAATAGCCGCCGAGACTCAAAAAACCGGTGTGTCCGGGGCTGAAACTCTGTTATATAGTTGGCCGTACACTTCAGAAACCAACTTCTACTATACCGATGCGAACCTTGCTCCTCTTAGGCCTGGTTGCAGCTGCCACACAGGCATCCGCCCAGGAAGTCCCACGCGATACAACCCCGCCGACCACTTTGACGATCGATCAGGCGATTGCAATCGCCCAGCGTAATAACCCGGACCTCCAACAGACGGCCAATAACCGGATAGGAGCGCAGGCAGCGGTTCGCAGCGCCTATGGTGCGCTGCTGCCCACCGCCGACGCCTCGCTAACCGCACTCAGGCAGCAAGGCGGCCAGCAGATCTTCAGCGGAGCCACTCTTGGGGCGAGCTCGGACATCAGGCAGTCGAGCTATGAGATCGGCCTTAACTACCGCATCAACAGCGCAACTTTGATTGCGCCAAGCTTGCAGAGAGCCAACCGCGACGCAGTCGAGGCTGACATCGAGGGCGCGTCGGAGAACCTTCGCGGAAATGTGTCCCAACAGTATCTCGCGGCGCTCCAGGCCATGGCCAACGCGGACCTTCAGGATACGCTCGTCGTCGCCGCGCAGCAGGAGCTCATACTCGCGCAGGCGCGTGAGATCGTAGGATCCGGGACCCAGCTGGATGTCCAGCGCGCCGACGTCGCGTTGGGTCTGCAAAAAGTTGCGGCACTCAAGGCCAGGAACCAGGTGGAAATCGAAAAGCTGCGGCTCTTTCAATTAATGGGTGTGACGCAACCGGCGAATGTAAGCCTCGTCTCACAGTTCACTGTCACGCCTCTCAATTTCGACCTTCAGCAGCTGATCTCGTCGGCGCGGAGCCAGAATCCGGGCGTCGTCGCTCTACGGTCACGCGAGCATGTCGCTGATCTGGGTGTCCGTCGCGAGAAAGGCGAGTACTCGCCGACGCTATCGTTGTCCACCGGATTTGGCGGGTACACTTACGGGTATACGAATCCGGATTTTCCAGTCCAGCAAGCGCAGGCCTCTTTCGAGGCGAGCCGCGAGAGCTGTGTTCGCACCGAGGAAGTGCGCGCCGCACTCAACCTCTCGAATCAGCTGGCCGAGTGCAACGCAATGGCATTCACCGATGCGGAAGCGCAGGCAATCAGGCAGAGTAACGCGAAATTTCCGTTCAACTTTACAAAATCGCCCCGGTCGATAAGCGCAACGCTCTCATTGCCGATTTTTGACGGCTTTTCGCGCGAACAAAGACTCCAGGAAGCGATGGCGAACAGGTCGGACGCACGCTATAGCGTAAGAGCGCGCGAGCTCGCACTAACTGCTGACGTTACCGCAGCCTATCTCACCCTGCAGACCGCCGAAAAAACGGTGGAGCTCCAGGAGCAGAACGCGGCAAAAGCCAAACAGGAACTCAAATTGGTGCAGGACCGTTTCAGAATCGGTGCGACGACGTTCGTGGACCTGACGGAGGCGCGGGCGACTTACGAGCGCGCCGAGAGTGATCGCATCACCTCAGTCTACGACTACCACAAGGCCTTCGCCGCTCTCGAGAGCGCCGTCGGTCACCCCCTTCGCTAATCGGATCTATAAATGAAGAAAAGAACCAAGTGGTCAGTTGCCGGAGCGATCTTTCTCGCGATCGCGATTATCGGCGTGACGAGCGCAATGAAGGGCCGGAACAAGGCGACAGAAGTGCGCATGGAAAAGGTGGAGCGCAGAGATCTCGTCGCCTCCGTAACCGCTAGCGGCCAGGTACAGCCTCACACGAAGGTCGACATCAGCGCTGATATCAGCGGGCGTATCGTCCGCCTTGCTGTGAAAGAAGGGGATATGGTCACTCGCGGTCAGTTCCTGCTCGAGATCGATCCTTCGCAGTACCGGGCCAACGTCGAAAGAGCGACAGCAGCGGTCGCATCCGCTCGCGCGCAGGCCGCGCAAGCCAAGCCGTCGCTCGCTCAGGCTCAACGCAACTTCGATCGCCTCATGGCGCTCAAGAAAGCCAACCCGACGCTCGTGGCAGACGAGCAGGTTGAGCAGCTACGCACCGATGTTGAAGTAGCCCAGGCTCAGCTCGAAGCCGCGAATCACGCTATCGACCAGGCCACTGCATCATACCGCGATGCAGCCTCCAGTCTGAGCAAGACTACGATCGTCGCGCCGATGAGCGGCCGGGTGACGCGTCTCAGCGTCGAACAGGGTGAAACCGCGATCCAGGGCACGTTCAACAAGGATGCCGCCACGATGCTCACCATCAGCGACATGAGTGTGCTGGAGACCAAGGTGAACGTGGATGAGACCGATGTCTCCCGCATCAAAGTCGGCGATTCGACGGTCGTACAGATGGATGCTTTCCCGGACACTACTTTCATCGGGCGAGTTTCCGAGATCTCGAACAGCTCTGTCAAAGGCGCTGCAACCGGCGGCACCGGCGGATCTGCCGATCAGGCGATCGACTACCAGGTAACGGTCCAGCTTCTCAACGCGCCGCCGGAAACCCGTCCTGATTTCTCTTCGACGGCCAAGATCATCACGTCGACCAGAAACAATGTTCTGTCGATTCCAATCATTGCGCTGACCGTTCGCGAGGACAGCGTGAAGCCCGACACCGTCCTTACACTCGCGAGGAAAGCGCCGTCGAAGCAGGTCGGGAAACGCGATGTCGAAGGCGTGTTCGTTATTGGCCCGAACAACAAAGTCACATTCAGACCCGTAAGAGTTGGCATCGCGGGTGAGAAGTACTTCGAGGTAGTGAGCGGTCTCAAAGAAGGAGAGGAGATCGTCGGCGGTACGTACCAGGCCATTCGCGAGCTCAAGGACGGCGCAACCGTGCGCGCACAAAAGGAACAGCCGAAGAAACCTGGCGAGCCCGCCAAAGCCTAATGCAGACAACCGATGAAATTCCGCTCAGCACGACCGCTGAGCGGCAGGTAATAACATCCGAAGCTGGCGCCGCTCCTGACAAGGATTGGGTCATTGTCACTCGCGGTCTAAAGCGTGACTACGACATGGGTGGCGAAGTCGTGCACGCCCTGCGCGGCGTCGATATCGCAATCCGCAGAAATGAATACGTCGCCATCATGGGACCGTCGGGCTCGGGAAAGTCGACGCTCATGAACCTGATTGGCTGCCTCGACACGCCAAACAGCGGCGAATACTGGCTAAACGGAACTTTGGTCTCTGAGAAGGACGAAGACGAGCTCGCACGTGTCAGAAATCGCGAGATCGGTTTCGTTTTCCAGACCTTCAACCTGCTGCCTCGCGCAACGGCGTTGCACAACGTGGAGCTGCCGCTCGTCTACGCCGGCGTCGGTGCTGACGAGCGCAGACAACGCGCGACCGAAGCACTCCAGCGAGTCCAGCTTGGCGACAGGATCCAGCACAGGCCGAACGAGCTCTCCGGTGGACAGCGCCAACGCGTCGCCATCGCGCGCGCGCTCGTCAATCAGCCATCAATACTTCTTGCCGACGAGCCGACGGGAAATCTCGACTCTACGACCTCTGAAGAGATCATGCGCGTCTTCGAGGGTCTAGCCGAACAGGGTCAGACGGTGATCATGGTCACCCACGAGCCGGACATCGCTGCGCACGCCCGCAGAGTGATCGTCCTCCGCGACGGCAAGGTCGCAAGTGACGAAAAACGCGAAACATTCATCAAGGCCCTGGGCATCGCACCTCCCGCTATCACTCGAAAGGACTGAGAGTGCCGTTCGTCGAAGCCGTTTGGCTGGCGCTCGCCCAGATCAGGGTTCAGAAGCTCAAAAGCTTCTTCACCCTCCTCGGAGTTTGTATCGGTGTAATGTTCCTCATCGCCGTCATCTCCATCGTGCAGGGGATGAGCAGCTACATGGAGAACGACTTCGCGGCGAAGCTCCTCGGCGTCAACACGTTCACGCTTCGTCGCTTCCCCTGGTTCGGCGACGGTGCGAGCTCGGAGGAAGAGTGGCGCTCGTGGCTGCGTCGTCCTCGGATTTACCATTCTGACCTTCCGCTCGTGGCGAGCGTGCTGCCGCAGGGATCCCACTACGCGGTCGAGAGCCAGGAATTTCTGCAGGCCCAGTCGCAGTGGGCGCGGCCCAAGCAGGTCGAAGCGCATGCCGTCGACGGCGATTACTTCACCATCAAGAAGTATGACCTGCACCTTGGTCGCGCGTTTACGCAGCAGGAAGCGACGCTTGGAGCGCCGGTGATCGTGATTGGCGATGAGGTCGCACAATATTTCTTCCCGGATCTCGACCCACTCGGACGACAGCTTCGCATCAAGGGGATGCCCTACACCGTCATTGGTGTGATCGAGAAGCAGGGATCTGTTTTCGGCTTGTCGCTGGACCGCGTCGCGATAGCGCCATACAACTCGCCGATGCATCACTACACCAATCCGCGCGGCGATGTCGACGGAATAATGGTTCAAACACCGACCGCGCTCACCATGACCGATGCGATGGAGGCGGTTCGTGAGGTAATGCGAGGTCGTCGTAAGCTGCGGCCGAGCGAGCCGGACAATTTCTTCATGGAAACGTCGGCCAGCGCTCTCGCCTTCATGGACAAGCTGAAGAAAGTCATGACGATGGCAGGGACTGCCTTCCCCGCCATCGGATTGGTGGTTGGCGGTCTCGTCATCATGAAC
>DASQPS010000090.1:0-2496 GCA_035643845.1 Gemmatimonadaceae bacterium
TAAAGATCAAACTGGTGAGAGCATAGAACAGCAGAATGACCGAGATGACGCGAAATGCCAGCGTCGCCAGCTTCGCATATTGGATCATGACACCGCCTTCCTCACCATCTCGCCAATACTCTGGCCGAAAGTTATCCAGAATCGGTTTAAGTCACGCACGATAAACTCCCGCATCCCGTAGTGGGTATCATGCGGGGCCTCGACTACTTCCACTCGATCCTTCAACGCGGCGAAGAGCTCCTCAACGTCTGCGACATCCACATATAGGTCGACTTCGCGCCGGCGATCGGCGCTCACGCGACCGCCCTGGTTGAACATCACGCGTGTCGACCCGGCCGACAGGATTGCGAAGCTCAATCCACCGGCACCGTTACCGTAGGTATCCTCGATCGCGAACCCGATGGCTTCGTACCAGTTGGCGGTGGCGCGCACGTCGGGCACGTGGATCATGGGAGTGGCCGCCCGAATCGCTAGAACTTTTTCCTGTATCATCGTGGCCTCCTGCCACCGCTACGGCTTTCGGAGTGCCGCGGCTACTGAGTCTATGGTGCGAAGATAGGGTCGACCGCTTGTGAGCTCTTGATCGCGCCCCAACGCTTATGGCGATTTTTGAAGAAGCGCAGTAAGCGTGGCAGTGTTCACATGACACTCGTTTCGCGTCACCCGAACATTGCTCTGCGTCCATGCAACGTAGCCCGGTTTATCAACCGTTACGTTGTACGTTCCCGCTCGCTCAGCAGCGGCTGTAATCACCATGTTGTTCAACTCGGGTGGCTCGCTGGCCACCCCGACCGAGTCTTTGAAACTTCCTTCGCGAACAACGAGACTGGCTCCCGCTGCCGCGTTGCTATTCGTGAGGGAGTCCTTCACATACACGGCAACAGCCGGCGCCAGATTGGCAGTACAAATTGGCGATGTTATGGCCTTCGATGGCGAGCATCCCATCGCGGTGGCGAGAACAAAGACTGACGCTTGACGAGTACTGAATTTCATAAACCCTCGGGCCGCCTTGCCACTTCCAATGTATAGGGTACACGGGGGCTTGCATCAAGCCCAGCGTCACCCCGTATACTGCGCGATCCAAAACGCCAGAACCGTTGAAGAGAGACACTAATGACCGCGTCGACCGGGCCCATGACAGACCATGCCGTACTTATCGCCGGAGCAGGTCCGACAGGCTTGATGTTAGCGGGCGAGCTGGCTCTGGCCGGCGTTGATGTCGCGATTCTCGAGCGGAGCACGAGCCAGGACTTCGCCGGATCACGCGCGGGCGGCCTTCACTCACGCACCATAGAGATTCTCGATCAGCGTGGCATCGCCGATCGGTTTATCTCGCAAGGACAGAAATATCCGGCGACGGGATTCGGCATGATCCCCCTCGCCCTCAGCGACTTTCCCACTCGGCATCCCTACCTGCTCGCACTGTGGCAGCAGCACACCGAGCGCACACTTGCGGCTTGGGTCGACGAGCTGGGTGTAGAGATCTATCGCGGACGTGAAGTGACCGGCTTCACGCAGGACAATGCCGGTGTCGATGTCGCGCTCTCGGCCGGCGGCGCGATGCGCGCGCAATACCTCGTCGGATGCGACGGCGGACGCAGCATCGTTCGCAAGGCAGCTCGCATCGAATTCCCGGGCTGGGATGCGACGACAAGTTGGATGATGGCCGAAGTAGAAACGACCGAAGAACCCGCGTGGGGTTTCCGCGAGGATGCCCTCGGCGTCCACGCCATCGGCAAGGTGGAGACTCCAGACGGAGTGCGCGCGGGCATCGTGTTGGTCGAGCGTGAAGTGAAATCTGGCGACGAGCCGACCCTGCGCGACCTCAGCGAAGCACTCATCGGCATCTACGGTACTGATTTCGGAGTGCGTACTCCCACCCGCCTCTCGCGATTCACCGACATGACTCGCCAGGCCGCGTCATACCGCGAAGGACGCGTCCTGCTCGCGGGCGATGCCGCGCACGTACATCCGCCCATGGGCGGCCAGGGACTCAACATCGGTGTGCAGGACGCGGTGAATCTCGGATGGAAGCTGGCGCAGGTGGTAAAGCAGATATCACCGGAAAGTCTTCTCGATACCTATCACGCCGAACGTCATCCCGTAGCCGCGCGCGTTCTGCGGAACACAATGGCGCAAACGGCGCTACGCCGTACCGACGACCGCACCAAGGCTCTGAGCGAGTACGTTGCCGAGTTTCTTGGAATGGACGAACCCCGCAAGCGGATGGCCGCGGAAATGTCCGGCTTGGGCGTTCATTACGATCTCGGCGATGGACATCCACTTCTCGGACGACGAATGCCGGATCTCGATCTCATCACGGCCAACGGAGTGCTGCGTGTCTACACCTTGCTCCATGATGCCCGACCGGTGTTGATCAACTTCGGTGAGCGCGGCACTTTCGACATCGCTGCATGGGGAGATCGCGTTCAGTTGCTCGAGGCGGAGTATGATGGCGCATGGCAGCTTCCGGTCATTGGACCGGTCGCTGCTCCG
>DASQPS010000091.1:0-9099 GCA_035643845.1 Gemmatimonadaceae bacterium
GAGCTGGCGCAGCCGACCAGTTTTCTCGTCCAGCACCCAGATATTTC
Source organism: Gemmatimonadaceae bacterium (assembly GCA_035643845.1). GTDB lineage: Bacteria > Gemmatimonadota > Gemmatimonadetes > Gemmatimonadales > Gemmatimonadaceae > UBA4720. The sequence continues at coordinate 48 of DASQPS010000091.1, forward strand.
TTTGATCACCGATCGCGCCGAGTCGACGAGTGATCGACATGTGACGGCCGTCGGGCGCCCATGAAGGGTCCTCGTTCTCGCCCTCGCTGGTGAGCTGCCGCATCGAATGATCCTTGAGGGAGATGGTCCAGACCTGGAAGTCGCCGTTTTGCTGCTGAAACGCGACCTCTCCACCGCTTGGGGACCAGTCCGGGCCGGTGCGATAGCTGCGCTTTCCCGGCACCACGGGAGTGAGCGGTCGCAAGCCGGTGCCGTCGACATTCATCGTGAAGAGCTGCGGAGTCAGTGGTCGCGGCGACATGAAGACCATTTGCTTCCCGTCGGGACTGAAGCTTGGCGATGTCGTCTCAAATCCAGAGCGTCCGACATAAGGAACTGCTACTGTGTCATCGCCGAGAGCGCTCGCACGAAATAGTTCGGCCGGAGAATCGCCGCCGGACGCCCAAACGATGCTCTTTCCATCTTTGGTGTACACCGGCGTGATGTTGAGACCGCGATTCGATGCGCCCAGGAGTTGTGGCCGCATCGTGCGCAAATCGATCTGAGCAATTCGCGTCCCGCGATCATCGGCATCCACGTAGACGATCCATCTTCCCGACGGATGCCACGAGGGTGAGAGCGCGGCACCTGCAGTCGGAAGTGTCCGCTCATTGGCGCCGTCGCTGTCCACGATCTTCAGCTTGGTGCCTTCGATGAACGCGATCTTGGTCGAGGCGATTCCGCGCGTCCCGGTGATCCAGCGCTCGACTTCGTCGCTTACGCCATGAATCGCGAAGCGACGCTCGACCGCGAGCGAATCCCGGATTATCGAGTCCTTAGTCGCGATGAGCGCAAATGTCGAATCGAAGTGAAGAGTGTCCTCGACCGCTGCCGCGCGCAGGAGGACGTCGCGGCGATCGAGCTCACGCGCGAGCGAGTCGCGTACGGCGGCACTGCGGCGCGCGGCGACGCGCTGCCCTGGATGCTTCGTCGGTGTTGGGCGCTGCGCTTCGCGATCGAGACTGTCGCGCGCGGCTGAATCCGCGGCAAGCGCTTCTTCAGTTCGGCGAGTGCGCCGCGCTAGAACTGCCGACAGCGAATCTCGAATTTCCTTTAGTCGGTCTTCCGGCAGTCGTGGCAGGCGAAACGTCCCCTGCTGCCGCAACGTTCCGCCGGGAGAATCGAACACTTCGATATGGATTCCATTCGAAGTCGGCCGTCCACGCACGACGAAATCAGCGCGTGTCTGCGCCAGCGGGGCGAAGTTGATCCTGGTCTCACCCGGTTGCCACACATCAGCCATGGTCAAACTGTCCAGAACAAGCGGCTGGATCCGATCGCCGTAGTCGAAATCCCTTTGTATGATCGTGCGCGTGGAATCCCCGGGCGTCGTATCGATCGGCAGAATGACGACCGCCGGAGGAACATCTATGGGCTGTTGTGGTCGCGGTCGCTGGACCGGACGCTTTTGTCCCTGCACTGCCGGAGCGAAGACGCAGAGTGCAACCACGCTCAACAGAGATTTGCGCAGAAAATCGATCATGTGGTGATTGAATTTATGGCATCGAGCGATCAGACATCGCGATAAAGCAAAGCCGCGGAGATTTTACCCTCCGCGGCTCTGCTTCGATCGGGTGCTCGTTTACTTCGCCAGGTGGAACTGAAACGGCATCTGCACGAGCTGCTGAACCTTTTTGCCCCCGATCTGCGCCGCCGAGAATCTCATACGGGGGAGCGCATCCTTCACGGCGGCGGTGAACGCATCGTTGGTGGAATTCAAAATCTTGAGCGAGCCCGGCTCATAGCGGCCGCTCTCGTTTACGACGAACTGCGCCAGTACCTGGCCTTCAATGCCCGAGTCTCTGAGCGATGGAGGATATTCCGGTGCCTCTCCGCCGATTTTCGCGACCGGCTTCTCGACCTGGAACTCCATGTACGGGCCGTGATCCTCTTCCTTGATACCGGCCGACTTCCCGGTATCGCCCTCTTTACCGGTTCCGCCTTCCACGCCATTGGCAGAGCCGCCCTTAACTCCCTTGCCGCTGAAATCGTTCTCGTTGGTGATCGCCTTCGACAGGTCGATCGTCGGCAGGTTGGTCGGAATGTTGACCGGCGGCGGCAAGACCTTGAAGCCCTTTGGGGGCGCCGGAGGCACATCCTTGGGCAGCTGAGGCAGGTTTACAACCTTAGGCGGCGCCGGGGTTTTCGGCTTCGGCTTTGGCGCTTCCTTTGGAGGATCTGGCTTCTTCGGCGGAGGTGGGACGTCCTTTTTCACCGCCACGAAGTTGACCTTGGTTTCGCGATTTTCCTTGACCTTTCTCACCCCTGCCCGAGCCGTTGCGAAGACAGCCAGAAAGAGGATGAGACAGTGCAAAAATATGCTCGTTATGGTCCCGCCTACGGACCGCTTTTTTTTGTCTGGTTTGGATTCGAGTAACCTCATGTTGCTCCCCTGTTTAAGCTGCCTTTATATAGAGCAAACAGGGGACCAGAATCGCCCTTTTTTGACCACGAAAATCGACTGTTTTTGGCACGAAAATGCGGTCAAAAAGGGCCTCGTTTCGGCGCAGAAAAAAGGGCCCTACACCTGAGCTTTTGGCGCACTCTGGCCCTTCATTCGCAGGTCATTCCGGTGGCTCCGCGACCGGCGGCTTGAGACCTGCCTCGGTCGGGCGACCCCAACAACTCTTATAGAGGTGACCATGCGCAACGCACGCTTTCGACTGATGGCAACAATGGCGGGGGCGACAATGTGCGCCTTCGTAGCTGTCGCCAACGGCCAAACTCCGACGACGACAGGGTCGACAAATTATCCGACGACCACAGGCACCACCGGAACGACGACCAACGGAACAACCAACGCGTCGCCTTCGACGCCAGCGGGCACTGACCAGACTACAGGAACGCAGCCTGGCGCTGTTACCGGCGCGACTGGCACCACTACGACTGGAACGACGACCACCACCGACAATTCGGTGACCCCAGTCGACAACACCGTTCCCGATAACACTACGGGCAGCCGCGGATTCCCATGGGGCATTCTGGGCTTGCTCGGCTTGGTCGGCCTGTTCAGAGGGAGGTCGACGGAAGTGCGCCGCGATGTCTACGCGACGACGACCCCCGGGTCGCGTACAACCACGGTCGGTACTGGAACCGCTTATGACGATCGGACTGCAACGCCGAGGGCGGCGTCTGGGACGGGCCCGTCGGGAACTTCAGGAAACGGCGGCACGATGGGCGATTCTGGTACGAGGCGCTAAGCCCGCTTCGCCGGAATTCAAAAGGGCGCGGAGTCATCTCCGCGCCCTTTTTATTTGCTACTGGCCGCTGCAACCACGGCGGATTGCCTCGAGGCGTTTATTACGAGCGAGGTTTTCCTGAGCCGGATTTTCTCGTAAGAATTCCGCACACGGCTTCGAAGGCCTTCCGTCCCGCTGTTCCCGCTCGCGGCTTGTCCCACACCATGTGCGCCTGATCGCGCGGATCCACTTCGCCCTCGTCCTTCACCAGGACGTTGTTTCCTGCGTACAGCGTACTGCGAACTCTCTTCACGCGAACAGGCGCGCAGCGCAGGTACGCTCGCTCGACCAGACGCGTGTACTGCTTCTTGCTCTCGATCAGTCTCGGCGTCTTGTAATCCCAGCTGGTCACGGTGCTCCACGTGCCCGGTGACTGCAGCGTGGCGCTCTCTGTGTCGAAGACGACGGTCACATCATTGTCCTTGTATACCTGACGCCAGGGTGCCTGGGCGTGAGCTGCAACGGGCAGTGCGATTATGCCGACGATGAATCCGATCTTGCTTGCGCGACGTGTCATGAATTCTCCTGGGAGCGGTCGATCGGCTAACGCATTGTAATCCGACAGACAGCGGTACGGACTGATCTTTGGTGGTTGGATTATATACACCGCGCACACGGTATCGCCACTCGCCGAGGGCATGAAAGCTAAAATCTCCCGCGCCGCCGGCCCGGCGGTGATGGTAATCGCCGTCGGCGTCGCTCTAGTGCTCCTCGAGCGCGAGCTCAAGGCCTACCGCTATCGCGATCTGATGCGCCAGGTGTGGACGCTTCCACATTCGCATCTCGCGCTCGCGCTTCTGCTAACGGCTGTTGCGTATTCCGTTCTTCCGGGATACGACGCGATCGCACTGAGCTATGTCGACCACCCGTTGCCGATTCGCCGGATCGCGTTCGGATCGTTCATCGCGTACGCGTTGAGCCACAGTCTTGGCTTTCCTCTCCTGAGCGGTGGTCCGGTACGATATCGGTTTTGGAGTGTCTGGGGTCTATCCACCTCGGAGATCGCTCAGGCTCTGAGCTTCGCAGGCGCAACGTTCATCATCGGAATGATCGCTGTCGCCGGCGGTGTGTTTTTGCTCGAGCCGAAATCGACGATCGAGCTTCTCCGACTCCCTGTAACAACTCTCAAGCCTCTCGGTGCGGTCTGCCTCGCGCTCGTCGTCGGCTACCTGGCACTCAGCGCGACAAGCGACAAAACGTTTCGTCTCTTCGAGTGGGAATTTCCGGTCCCTTCAGCCCGCCTCGCGCTCGCACAGCTTGGGGTGGCTGTCGTGGATTGGTGTTCAGCGGGCGCAGTGCTTTACGTGCTGCTTCCCGCCGGGTACCGACTGTCTTTTCTTCCTGTGCTCGGCGTCTTCCTCATCGCGCAATTCGCGGGAATTCTTAGCCACGTTCCCGGCGGACTCGGTGTATTCGAAGCGATTGTGGTTTTGCTTCTGAAGGCGAGGCTGCCAGCCGCATCGATCGTGGGCGCGCTCGTCGCGTACCGCGTCTTTTACTATCTACTCCCGCTCGTCGTTGCCCTCTCCTTCCTCATCGCCTTTGAGGTGGAGCGGCAGCGCGAGAGAGTTGCGGAAGTTGCAACGCTGGCCGGCGGCATTGTGGGAAGATGGATTCCCACGCTGCTGCCACAGGTTCTGAGCATCAGCACCTTCGGCGGCGGTGTAATTCTCATCGTGTCGGGCGCGACGCCCTCGGCGCGCGGGCGCGTGTCGGCGCTGGACGCCGTTCTCCCATTGGGCGTCATCGAGCTTTCGCACCTGGCGGCAAGTCTGGCCGGAGCCGGACTCGTAATTCTCGCATGGGCTATCAGGCGGAGGCTCGACGCAGCGTACGCGCTCACCATCGCGACTCTCTCAATCGGTATCGTTGCGTCCCTCCTCAAGGGCCTCGATTGGGAAGAAGCTGTTGCGCTCACCGTGGTGCTGGTCGCGGTGCTTCCATCGCGCCGGGTTTTTTATCGCAAGGCCGCGATCGGAAGAGAGCCTTTCAGCAACCAGTGGATGGCGGCGCTGATCGTCGTGTCCGTCGTAACCACCTGGCTCGCGTTTTTTTCGTATCGCAATGTCGATCTTACGAGTCCGGTCTGGTGGGAGTTCAGCGGACGGGGTGATGCTCCTCGATCTCTGCGGGCGATGATCGCTGTGCTCGGCGCCCTCCTACTCTTCGCTCTCAGCCGGAAGCTGCGCCACGCGGAGCCTGAACCGGCGTTGCCGTCGCCGCGCCAGCTCGATCTCGCCGCGCGTATCGCTCAGGAATCGCATACCACGATTGCCAACCTGGCGCTGCTCGGCGACAAAGCGCTTCTCTTCAGTGAATCGGGAAAGAGCATGATCATGTACGGCATCGCCGGGAGAAGCTGGATCGCTCTAGGCGATCCGCTAGGCGCCGACGTGGAGCGGGCAGAGCTGGCGTGGCGGTTCAGGGAGAGCGCGGACCGTCACGGCGGCTGGCCAGTTTTCTACGAGGTTAGCGCAAAGCATCTGCCGATCTACATCGATCTCGGCTTGACACTGCTCAAGCTCGGCGAAGAGGCGATTATTCCGCTGCCGGAATTCTCTCTGGACGGAGGAAGTCGCAAGGCGCTTCGCCGTACGCGCAAGGACGCGTGCAAAGCTGGAGTGAGATTCGAGATGATTCCGCCCGAAAGCACGCCCGTCTTCCTGCCGGTGCTGAAGGACATTTCTGATGAGTGGTTGGGCACAAAGCACACGAAGGAGAAAGGATTCTCGCTGGGCAGATTCGACGAGAGATATCTCCGAAGTTTTCCGGTCGCGTTGATCCGGGTTGGAGATTCGGTTGTGGCATTCGCGAATGTGTGGCTGGGCGCCGATCGCGCTGAGATGTCTGTTGATCTGATGCGATACACTGCCGTCGCGCCGCCCGGCGTGATGGAATTCCTGCTGATCGAGCTCATGTTGTGGGGCAAGGAGAACGGCTACCAGCGCTTCGATCTGGGCATGGCGCCTCTCTCCGGAATCGAAAACCGCAGTCTAGCGCCGCTGTGGAATCGGGTTGGTGCGTTGCTGTTCAGCCGCGGGGAGCCTTTCTACAACTTTCAGGGTCTCCGACAGTATAAAGAGAAGTTCGATCCAATCTGGGAACCAAGGTACCTGGCGTCACCTGGCGGCCTGGTGCTTCCAAGAATTCTCACGAACGTTGCCTCGCTCATCTCTGGCGGCTTGGCTGGAGTCGTTTCCAAGTGACGAACATCGCCGCTTCAATTGCCGTCGCCGCATTTGGCATTATTGCGAGCTGCGCGCCAGCCCACACTCGGTACGTGCCGCACGATCCGAATTTGCTTCGCCAGCCTCTCTACTTCTATCCTGGCGTGGGCCCGACAGGCCATCCGCGCGCCGGCGTGTTTTTTCTCGGCAACGATCTCGGATTCTGGGGCCCGCACCAAAGACTTGCCGAGCGTCTCGCGGCTAATGGCTACGCGGTCGTCGGATTCGACGTAAAAAAATTTCTCGATCGGCTCCCGGATTCGGCGCTGCTACGCGACAGCGTGCTCGCGCACGAAATGCCGGTCTTGATGAAGCGATCTCTGCACGAGCTTCACGCGGATTCGGTACCGATCGTTCTTGCCGGTCATTCATTCGGGGCAGATCTGGCATTATGGACCGCGGCGAATGCGCAGTTGCCTGGCGTGGTTGGAGTGCTCGCCCTTGGTCCGACGAAGCGCGATCACCCGACAGTAACAATCAACGACAAAATGGATCTTGGAGAGCCAACCGAGCCGGGGAGTTTTTCAGTTGCCGACGAGATCAGTCGGACGCCGCAACGCCTCCGGATCGAGATTCTCCGCGGCGCGAGCGACAAGGAGCGAAAGTCCGATGGGGCTTTCATCGCGGCTGGCGGGCGGCGTCTGACTTACACGATCATACCGTTCGCTTCTCACTCACTGAAATCATTGATCATTGCCGGGCCGATGGTCGAGCGAGCACTCGGCGAGCTCGTTCCGGGGAGGTAAACGGGGCCCGGCTAAGTCGACAGATCGGGCGCGTCTTTGCCATTGATGATGCGCACGACCGTAAGGGTGGCCGCCAGCAATGGGACCGCCACCAGCAGCCCGAGGAATCCGAACAGCAGCGCCATCAAAGCCTGGACCGCAAGTGTCATCGCAGGCGGAACGTTGACGCCGTGCTTCATGAGCAGTGGGACGAGGAGATGATTCTCCAGGAACTGGATCGCCAGGTATCCAATCCCAACTACGAGGGCCTTGTGTGGCGAATCAATGAACGCCATCGCCATCGCCGGAATCACGGCGAAGATCGATCCAACGATCGGAATGAACTTCGCGACTCCCGCGAGAATCCCGAGTGGCAGCGCCGCCTTAACCCGGATGGCGAACAGAAAGACCGTCGTCACGGCGCCAATCACCGTCATTGCTATAAGCTGCGTGACGAGCCAACGTCGAAGCGTAGTTGCGACGCCGGCCATCGCGACAACGGTGCGCTCTCGATCGCGTGCTGGCACGAGCTCCAGCATTCCGCCGTGATAGAGATGGGGCTCGACACCGATGTATGCCGCGATGAACAGCACGAGCAGGAAGGCTCCGGTTACCGCGAAGGTTGAGGTCAGCATTCGGAGAAACGAATGCTGGGCGCCCCGAAACTGCCCCATTATCTCGCGGCGCAAAGTACCGCCTACGACAACCTCGCCCGCTCGACGCGTCGAATCTGTTGCCACGCCTCCCACGGTCACGACCGTTGAAGTGTCGACGCGCAAAGAATCGCGAGCGGCTTTCACCGAATCGGGAACACTCTCTTCGTTGAAGAGGATTCCCAACACCCCGTTGGATCGATGCCCGAGCCAGGCATCGATCTTGTCCATTGCCTCCGGAAGCCGCAGCTCGAGTTCCTTCGACTGCGCGCGGAGAATGGGCGCGATGCCGACTCCGCCGCCGATGAGAAGACCGAGAAATACTGTAAGAATCAGCGCAACGCCGAGGCTGCGCGGAACCCGTCTATCCTGGAGCCAATCTGCTCCTTGGGCGAGTGGAAGTCCGAAAAGGACACCGAGAAAAACGAGGAAGATTACCGGGTGCCCGATCCAGATTAGACGGACCGTGATGTAGAACGCAAAAATGAGCGAGAGGACGCGCACGACATCACGCGTCGGAAGCCGGATCGGGTCGCGGACGTCCATGCGGGTATCCTAAGGGGAACCTCTTGTTTGCGCGAGCGTAGCTGCGCAATAACGGTGGCCGTTGCGCACCTTGACCCCGCGGTGACGCGAACTACCTTAGTCACCATGGCGCACGGCTGTCGAATGCTTATGTGTTATCGCGGAACTCGCGGAATTGGAGGGAAGCTGAGCATCTCGTACGCATACCAAACGAACTTGCACAGCTAAGAGCGAAAGCTCTCGCAGCTCAGGCCGCGTCTCCCTCCCGAGACTCGGCCTTTTCTTTTGTGAGTGAACGGAGACGATTCATGGCCGCAACACCCGACGGACCCATCGCGATTTATTATGAGCACCCGGACTGGTTCAAGCCATTATTCGCCGAGCTGGATCGGCGCGGCGTTTCCTACGTCCGAATCGACGCGGCTGCGCACTCGTACGATCCGGCGGAGGCGGACTCCCCGTACTCGATAGTCTTCAACCGTGCGAGCCCGTCCGCATATCTCAGAGGACACGCACAGGTGACGTTCCACACGCTCAACTGGCTTCGTCATCTGGAGCGAATCGGCGTGCCGGTCGTGAACGGTGTTACGCCGTATGAAATGGAAACATCGAAGGCGCTGCAGCTCGACATCCTCAACGAGCTC
>DASQPS010000092.1:0-4839 GCA_035643845.1 Gemmatimonadaceae bacterium
CGCCGCAACAAAAATTAGGGGTAAACCCTTAGGCGGCAGGTCCGCGCCTAAGTCTTTGTGGCACTAGGGGTTACAGATCCACATAAGCCTGAGTCCAGGACAAAACGGCGCATTTTGCGTAGTTATCCGCAATTTGCACGAAGACCTCGTAGCCAAAAGTTTGCAGTACGGCAACAGGTATTTTCTCGTGAGCATCCCGATGAAAGCGCTTGCCAGCCTTACCCTCGTCGCATTACTGGCGGCGTGCCGCGCCGACCAGACGGGACCGAACATCACTCCCGACGTCAGAGCAACTTCGGCAACAGCAACCACTGAAGCCGGTCCACCGTCGCCGTATCCGTTCGGGCCCGACACTTATCGACTCAGCGGTCCGTTCGCCGGCGCGCCTACGCCTCCGCTCGTCTGCGATCCCGCGCGCACTGGCGCGGCCGAGTACAACGGATATCTCGTCAGCACTGTCGACCAGACGAGTCTCGATGCTCGGCTCAATGTTCCCGCGGGCGCCGGACCGTTTCCTCTCGTCACACTGATTCACGGCTACGCGGGCAGCAAATCCGGATCGGGCGACATTGCGGCGATGCTGCTCGAAGATGGCTTCGCGGTGCTTCGCTATTCCACTCGCGGATTTGGAGATTCGTGGGGTCAGGTCAATCTCGCCGATCTGAATCTCGAGATCGCCGATCTGCGCAGCATGATCGGGCGCGTCGTCGATGATCCCAACTGCGCGATCAATCCCGGTAAGGTCGCCATCACCGGCGCATCCTACGGCGGTGGACATTCCTGGCTGTCGCTCGTGCAGCCACAATTCACGAGTCCGCTCGGAACGAACATCACCATCGCCGCCGTCGCACCGATCGCGCCGTGGACCGATCTGTTTTACTCGCTCGTTCCAAACGGTCGCGAGAACGAATCGATCAACGGCTTCGGCGGAATGAAACTGAGTTTCGTCAACGGACTGTATGCGTCGGGCATCCGCGAGAATCCAGCGCGACCCTACCCGAATTATCCGGACTACTTCGTTGCCTGGCACGCTTGGATCAACGCTACCGAACCGGAGGACTTCGACCCGGTGTGGCAACAAATCCGTGACGGTGTTGCCGGCTACCGTTCCATCTATTGGCAGCAACAATTCTGGAACAGCACCGTCCACAATCGCGTTCCGATCTTCCAGGTGCAAGGCTACACCGACGACTTGTTTCCACTGCCCGAAGCGAAGAGGATGCTGCTCGCCATCAATAGCGTGGAGCCCGGATATCCGATCACATCGTACTTCGGCGACATCGGTCACCCGCGCGCCAGCAACAAGCCCGACGAGATGAGCTACATACTCGGCCTCATTCGTCCGTGGCTGAGATCGATCCTAATCGACAACACTGTTCCAGCATCAAAGATTTACGCCGCGCGCACGACGCGAAGGAGCGAGCCGTTCTCGGGCGACATTCTCACCGTCGACAACTGGGATCAGTTGTCCACTCGTACTGTATCCAAGAATTTCGACGGACCCTCACGCCCGCTCGTAAATCCGGCGACGTTCGCGTACAGCGGCGCGACGTGGGATCCGTTCGTCATGGAAGGGGCCGAGGAGCTGAAGCCGTACGTGGAGACGCCGCCACCGCCGGTGATCGTGCCCACGAGCTACGCAGACTTTTATGCGTCTCCTTCCGATTTCGGCGAGTCGACGCTGCTCATCTCCGGCAAACCGACGGTAACGATCGACGGCTTCGTCGTCGGACAGCGCGTCCAGCTCGACGTGCGACTCATCGACGAGAGTGCCCCCGGCCAGGATTACCTCATTACGCGCGGGACTTACACTCTGGTCAACGGCGCGCCTGGCCACCGCACTCACCAGACGATTGAGATTCCGACTTACGGGAATCGCTGGCTGGTGGAAGCGGGACACAGGATTCGTCTCGAGATATCGAACGTCGATGCACCGTACATCGCGCCGAGCCGAGAGCCGTCAACTACGACCATTACGGGCGTAACGCTGAAGCTGCCGTTGCAGTAGCGGCTTCGCACTTTGACAGTCTCAACAGGTGAGGGATAGTACTGAGGAAGCTCGCTTCGCTAGCCTGCGAGAACGGGACGCGCTATTGCAGGATTTTCTCGGCCGCCCTATGAGTTATGAGGCCTTCTATCGCGATATGGGCGTTCAAAAGAAGTAGTTCACTACGGTCATCTCCTCGGTCGCCCGAGTAACGCATCGAGCGTCTCCTGCGCGTCATCGAGCAAATCGTACTGGTTTTGTCGTAGTCGACTGCCCACGCCGATGCTGTCGCCAAGCTCCAGGTACTGCTCCGACCTCAAATCGTACGGCGGCCACTCTTGAAGTCCGCGCCGGTTCGGATTCCCCGTCGCCGCGAATTGAACCCCGTACCCGCTCATCGCGTTCCTTAGCGCGTCATCGTGCGGACCACGCGGCCAACCCAAATCGTCGCCGAACACGAACGGGATCTCACCGCCATGGAATGCGCCGAATGTCTGACCCGCGGACGATGCGACGGCATGGGTGAAGTAATAGAAGTAGACGTTGGGTTGTTTCGCCTTCGCCATCCCGCGCGCCACGAACCGCGCGCCCTGTCCGAATCCATCGTCCGTGTTCGCGTAGAACAACATTCGCTCGGCCTCAGCGGTGTCGGACGCCGGGTAGGTCGCCAACAATCGCGGGACGAACGCTCGCAAAGGAGCGCTGCTGCCAACGGCCCCGAGCAACGCTTCGGGATACCCGGACATCGATGTGAGACCAAACGAGTTGACGAAGGCGCGGTACTCGTCCTTGTTGCTGCCGACGATGAACGGCACGCTGAGTTGCCGACCTTCCCCGAAAACGAGGTCCGGCTGCTCAGGAATCACCCAGCCATCGACGTTGATCTCGTGTGCGATGCCCGGCTCCTTCGACATCGCGCCAAGGATCTCCTCGGCGCTCTTCGCGCGCATCGCCGCGAGCACATTGGGCGCACCTAAGACGCCGAGCGCACTCGCGAGCTGCTTGCCGCTTTCTTCAGCGGCGAGATGTTCGCTCGAGCTCGTGACCGGAACTTCGAGCGCCGCAAATGGTCCGGTACACGCGCCACTCTCGGAGATCGCCCGCTGAAATAATCCGCGCGCCAGTGGAGATGTCATGAGGCAAGTGATGTCCATCGCACCCGATGACTGGCCGAATACGGTGACGCGCGTTGGATCGCCGCCGAACGCGCCGATGTTCCGCCGAACCCAGCGCAGCGCTTCGATCTGATCGAGGAGCCCGTAATTCCCAGATGAATGATGCGGCGATTCCGCGGTGAGCGCCGAGTCGGCGATGAAGCCGAGCGCGCCGACCCGATACTCGATCATCACGAGCACGACACCCTGGCGCGCGAGACTTTCTCCGTTGCCTGTGCCCTGAGTTCCCCAACCGCCGTTGTTGCCGCCGCCGTGGATCCACACCATCACCGGCTGCCGCGCGTTGCTGCCGAAGTTCGACGTCCAGATGTTGAGATAGAGGCAGTCCTCGCTGGTGGTGAGCGGTCGCTGCGGCGACGGATGTCCGCCGAGGCGGGTCGCGAGGCCGGCGTAGAACTCGGGTGAATAGAGTCGTTGCGGACAGATCGGGGCGAAATCTTTTGCATCACGAACGCCACGCCACGCTGGAACGGGTGCAGGCGGCTTCCATCGCAGGTCGCCGATCGGCGGTGCGGCGAACGGAATTCCCTCGAACACAGCATCGCTCGTCCGCGCATCGAAGTATGTTCCTTCGACGAGTCCGCCATCAACGCGCGCGCGCGGCGAGCTCGGCCCGATTGTCGCGGGCGCGCGGAAAGAGGCGGTCTGCAGGATCAGGCAGAGAAGAAGCGAGAAGGTTTTCATTCTTTTCGTAACCGCCATATTTGCCGGCCGTTGCAGACGCGCCGGGTATCTCCCAGGCGAGCTCATCGTCTTTCGACCATGGGAAAAAGACGGAAATCGGCCGTATGACGCTAGAGTCCCAACGGAGTCCTGAAACGGTATCTACCGGGGCTTTGCGACGCGTTCTCTTTATTCTCGCGGCCGCAATGGTGGTGGGCGCAACAGGAATTGCTTACGCCGGCTTCATTCGCGCGCCGGGATTCCGCGCGCCCGCGGCGATCGCCTACGTTCTGGCGCTGATTTGCATCGTCACCGCCGCGCGCTTAGTCGAACTCGCATCCGGACACATCGGCACTGGTGATTGGTTCGCGCTGGTATTCTTCGGAGCGAGTGCCGTCGTGACATTTTGGATTTCTCTATGGGCGGATCCGCGTGGATGCACGAGCTCGATCAGCATCCTCACCGGGCCGGGCGGCAATCCGTGCCGAGTGCCATTCGGAATCGCGGGCGGAATCTGTACGGGGCTGTCGATATACTGCGGGTGGAGATTGTTGCACTCGAAGCTCCGTTAAGCTCTGAACCGCGATAAAAACTGCCGGCGTAGCTTTTATTTTGCAGTTAGGCTATTCTCTGGCCTCCCTCTGAACGAGCGATCACGCGGGTGACGTTGCAGCTCCCGTTGCAGTAGCGGCATGAGCTTGATCACCCCCGACATGCGAGCGGTCATCCAGTCGGCGCACCTTTGCTTTGCCGCAACCGTGACGCCGGATGGTCGACCGAATCTTTCGCCGAAGGGGACAATTCGTGTCTGGGACGACGATCACATCTTCTTCCTTGACATCGCTTCGCCGGGGACGCGCGCCAATCTCCAGAGCAATCCGTTCATCGAGGTGAACGTAGTCGATCAGCTGTCGCGTCGCGGTTACAGATTCTTTGGCCGCGCCCAGCTGCACAGTGACGACGCGATTTATCGCGAGGCGACAAAGCGAATCTACGGCGAGGAAGGCGCAACGT
>DASQPS010000093.1:0-7985 GCA_035643845.1 Gemmatimonadaceae bacterium
CGCGATCCTTCGCCGGTCGTTGGAACGGTGATCGCGCGTTTCACGCGCGAGTAACGTTCGAGGGTGCACCTCCTGTAAGGACGCGCGTCGAATCGTCGTGACCGCGGCGTGGCGCGTCCGCAAGAAGGAGGTTTTCGTGTCGCATTCTTTCATGCTCCGCCGCCTGAGTCGACTTCTTCCCGGCGTGGCCACCGGGCTCACATTAAGTCTGGCCATCACGGCGCGAATGGAGTTCTCGTGCGCCGGGCCGATTCCTCGGACTACGCAGCCAAGCCCTGACCTTGTTTATCCATATCCCGAAATCGTGTCAACGAGCGGAGCGGCGTCGGCGCCGGTGAGCTGCCGAAAAGTTGGCGAGCAACAAATGAATCGCCAGCTGCAGGTTTGTCTTCCAGTTCCTCGGTAGGCGCGATGCTGACGGACATCCTCAGCTACGACTGGATGAATCATGTTGTCCGGAGTCGCGGAATAAGCAAGGCGCAGATTTTTCCCTATCGGATATGGTACACATCTTTTGGCCCAACACCAAAACCACATTCACATTAGCATACAACCATGAAGCGAAGATTAACCGTTTTTCTGATCGGCGCTGTGTCTGTGGCTGCGTGTAACTCCGCTCGCGATCGTAATAACCCAGCCAAGCACGAGGAGTTTTCGGCGAATCATTTTAGTCATACCTGCCCGACTACGGCTGGGTCGGTTGGCGTTCTCTCATTTGATGATTTAAGCACCGACGCGACGACGGGTGATCAATCTGGGCTGCAGTTCGAATTCACGGACACCGGCGCGACGACCGTTGGGACCGTTCGTGAAGCCGCAGGCGAGCTCGGAGGTCGTACGCCTCTCACAGATCTGGTCATTGGGGCCGATGATAGCCTCTCATTTAATGATGTCACCGGCAGAGACACAGCACGGTTTAGAGGTCGTTTTTCATGCGACAGCATTTGGGGACGATGGGCACCGTATCCAACGGTTATTGACGAGCATAAAGTCTTCACCAGAACGCAAGCACTTATCCCTTAACCTCATGCCACAACTATGACCTCAGCAGGCGGCGTGGTTCACGCGGCATGTTTCCCCGCTGATGAAAATCTTCGAGCTTCGAGCCGATTTGAAACGCTACTGCACTTTCGCAGTAACTGGCGAGCGGCCAAGGGATTTCTTTCATTCGTTTGATGGACATTCCCTTCTTTCGAATTGGCAGGAAGCACACATCGAACCAGCAGATGAGAGTCCGAGCCCGTGTCGGCGCCAGATTGTTTTCATTGCTTGGCCTCGTTCCTTTCAGAGCGTGGACGGCAATAGATGCTTATTAGCGTGGACCCAGACTAAGCGTGGAGGAACATCGCTCACAGCGTGCAGTGGAAGTTGCGCGTGATCTCTTTGGCAGGTTGGAAAGTGAGCTGCGTGGGCGGAACGCTGGACGACTTCCCCGTTCGTTTGAGCTCGCCGATACAGATGTGATACTCTCGGAACAGGAAGCCGTGAATTGGATACGCGAATCTGTCGACCAAGGGTTCCCCGAAATTCGTTACGTAATCAAACGCGTCAGTGACGACGGAGTTCTTGTCGATCTCGCTGCGTTCGAGGACCCAGACTCACAGTACCATCCGTAACGATCGCGAGGACGTCTAAATGCACAGTGTGCGGTTAACACTCGCCTCCCTTGCTACCGGCGTTTTCCTCAAACTTTATCCTACTCGGCAATTGGAGGGGATCCGTGTTGTCTTCACAGATCTTGAGATTGATCGCGATGTAGGGATAACCCGCTTAAAAGAGAGTCTACACGTACTCGGTGAAACGGACAGGCTGAAGTATCGACAAGTATTGCGATACGTGCGCACTATTTACGTGTGGGCCGGACACTACTCCTCAGCAAATCCACCAGAAAGTATTAACCTTTGCTCCGCGCACCTGATGTCGAGTACGCAAATAGAGCTGGCTTCTGTGCTCGTCCACGAAGCAGTTCATCTGAGAATCGCACGGCAGGGAATACGTTATGAAGAGCGACTGCAGGAGCGGATAGAACGGCGTTGTATCCGAGAGCAGGTATCATTTCTTAGGAAACAAGGGTCCAAGGGAGTAGCAATGGCAGCAGTCTTTGAGAGCGCTCTAAATTCCCCGTGGTGGACGGACGAAGCGAACCAAAGGGACATCGAACGCTTGGTAAGCGACGCTCGGATGCCGCGCTGGATGATTCCGGTAATGGGCGGGCGACGCGCCAGGAAGTCTTGAAAAGCTCAAGGAATCGAATCGATGAATACCAACCGATCCAAGGTCGTCATACAGCTGCCTCTCGATTATACTGTGGGGCAAGATGATCCGAGCAGAGGCATCTACCGAAATTCTGTCGTTCCGCCAAAGCACAGCAGGGAATTGACGATAGTGGTCCAACGTCCGGCGGAATTGCTCGATGGGATCGAGGATGATCCTGAGCTTGACCTTCGACCTCAGGTGCATGTCGTAGGTTCCTCGCGAGCGCTGGAAGAACTTGGCCGCTACTTCATCGCGCTGGCGCGGCTTCAAACTGCGGATCCTTCGCCGTATGGCTCTATCGACGACGTCCAGGACGGAACGGGTGGAACCGTGCGCCTACTGCCTCGAAGGCGAGGCCTATCGCATCGAGGGAAAAGGAAGCGAAGGCTAAAGTAGGTACAGAAGGAACTGTTGCTTCAGTAAGGAGCAGCGCACGGTTCACGGAAACGGATCCGCTTGGCATCACTCCCTGAATGACCGGGTTTGGATTTGCTGGAGTGATCTCGTTCGCCAACTACTGGCTTGCGATAGCGATCAGTCTTTTTTCTGTCGCTTCGCTTTCCGATTTACGCGCACCTCCGCGACCCGCGCTCTCACCAGTCGCTTGATGAGGCCAGATGGCAGCGGCTCGTCCAACGGAAATTGCACGGTGCCCGCGGAGGTCTCGTAACGCTTCAACACCGGCGCGTTCCTGCGCCTGATCCCAGCCGTCATCGGGAAAAGACTCGTGTGATGTTTGAACGCGCCGTACCAGACCAAAGTCCGTCCGTCGAGCTTTGTACCAGGAATCCCGTAACTGAAAGCATCGACTGCTTTCGGCGCCACCGCTCGAATATCGGCGCGCACTTTCCTGAGTCGCCTCCGCGACTCGGCGGGCAGCTTCGCGAGATAAGCCGAGATCTGCGACTTCGCCCTGGCCACCTCACTTTTGGGCGGCGTTTTCTTTTTCATGCGCGTTTCCCTCGATGCGTCAGGTTAGTGAAAGTGTGAGCAACTAACACGTCAACGCCGATGTCAGTCTTGGTCCCATGCGTGAGACGGCACATTCGCACCCCACGCTACGAGCGCCGACCGATACCACGCATCGAGACGCTCGGCATACGTAGCGGCAGCGAAGTCCGTCAGGTCGGCAATGGTTACGGTGGGACTCTTCGCTCCCTCGGTCGGACGCGGTGGAACTTCAACTCCCGACGAACGCTTTGCACGGTGAGCCCGAAGATCCGCGAAGACTAGAGCAGGCCGTTCGTTGAGACAGTAGATCCGATACAGCGCTTCCCACGCACTATCGAGCGACTTTGGATGCGTCGCGGGATGCTGGAGCGCAAATGCCGCGAACGCCTGTCCGTGCCGACTCCCCCACGGTTCGCGCCGAGAGTGATCGAGGGCAAGGAGCGCGTCGAAGCGCGCGGCGCAGGAATCGTCGGCATTCGTGTAGCGTGCGCCGCACTCCGGGCAGCTATGGCTCGTGTGCACACCGCGTTGTGAAACTTCGGCCGAATGCTTTCAAGTCTCGAGGAGTCAACGTGCGGCTTCGATTCTTTACGTATTGACGTACGACTGTGTCGAAGCACGCCCGAGTATCACGCGCCGAGTCTCCGAGACCGCTCAAGCTACGCGAAGATTGCTCGGCATTCAGCGTCAGGCCCGACAACACCATCCTTCTCGTCGCGAGATCGTAACGATACGCAGCTTCGCCGTCGCACGAGGTATATCCCGGTCCAAATCGACCGAGGATCGAGTCGGAGACCTTGGTGCCCGCAAGTCTCAGGATATCTCTCGCCGGAGTGCTCACGTTGAAGCGCAGCGTCCTCCCCTCGATCGTGTAGCCGGATAATCCACCCGCGCAGCGATCTCCGCCCGCCAAGTCTCCGTCGACCGATATCTCCCGATCGCCAAGTCGCGCCCAGAAAAGATTGGAAAATTCGCCGGATCCACCGCCCCATATCTCTGTCGCCACGAGGAAACGATTCCCCGCTGCGGCGAGCACACGATACGCTATGCTGCCTCGGCGCTCCGTCGCAGGATACTGAGCTCCAATCCAACCGGAGTCGCTCACCGCGAATGGGACTTTGGCATTGGTGCACTTCGCCAGAGCCATCAGGTTCTTGCGCGACGATGCTTCGAAGGGAAAATCGAGGCAGAAGGGATGGAGCGGTTTGCCCTGGTAGACAAACCGCATCGCTGCCTGATTGCCGGTGAGCAACCGAAACGGTGTTTGTCCAGTCAGAGACCCAGCCATGAGCGCGAGAGCAAGTATACAGCGAACAGAAATGGCCACGCGTGAACCCTCCTTACAAATCAAGACTAACCCGCGAGAGTGCGTGCAGACGCTTTTCACGGGTGTTTCTTTTCACTCGCGAGCTGCCTGCGAAATCTTACCTCCGCGCTATCGATGTACGCGCGGTAACCCTCCCGATCGATGAATGGGTCCGCAGGGTCCCTGGCAGTGTCTCGAGCGACGAATTTGCGATACCTGCCGAACTCCCTCGCATGCGCTGTCAGGAAAATATCGGCGGGCAAACTCCGCAGCACACCAATACTGTGCTCGAATTCGGCCTGCACTTTCGCACTCGGGCGCGGCTCGAACAGCGAAACCGGCTCGCCCAGACTGCAGACGTCGACGGCGAGCAGCTCACGATCACCATCGCGAACGGGGAACGACCACGTTGCGCACCCAGGCGTGTGACCAGGCGTAATGTGCGCGGTGAGCTCGGTGGGTCCGACGCGTACCTTCGCGCCGTCCCTGAACACGTGGTCGATGCGAGGCGCCGGATATCTCGCGAGTCCGCTCCACACCAGGAGCCTGAGCACTCCAAGATCCGGATTGTCGCCGCCCGACGCCATCAACCCCGAGTCTCCTTCGCTCACCCACACCTCGGCGCCCGACACCTTCTGCAGCTCTGCGAGCCCACCAGCATGATCGTAGTGCGCGTGCGAGTTGAGGAGCACTTTGACATCGTGGATGTCGAAACCGAGCTTGGCGATGCTCGCCATGATGAGCGGCGGCGTCCCCGGATAGCCGCCGTCGATCAAGACGTGACCTTCAGGTCCGGTGATCAGAAACGACGCGACGTCGTTCGCGCCGACATAATAGAGATTGCCCGCAATCCGGAAAGGCTCCGCTGGCTTTTGTCCGCCATGGATCGAGGCGTCTCGCCATTTGATGGAGAGGAACACAACGAGCGGTGTGGCGACGCCGAGCAGGACCAGCAGCCATCGTCGTCTGATGAATCCGCGCATCTACGTGTGCTCTGGCGCCCGGACCGGCTTCCCTGGCGCGACACCCGCGACTTCTTTCCCGTCCGCAACCACCGACTGACCGTTCACGATCACGTGGTCGATCCCGACAGATGTTAGCGACGGCTCGCGATAGGTCGCGCGGTCCATCACTTTCGCCGCGTCGAAGATGGTAATGTCCGCGTCCGCGCCAACGCGCAGCCGTCCCTTGTTTCGCATCGATGGCACCCGCGCCTCGAGTCGCTGCGCCGGCATCAGTGTCATCTTGCGAATCGCCGTCATCAACGTCAGCGACCGCGTATCGCGGACGTAACGGCCGAGTACCCTCGAGAACGTTCCGCTCGTCCGCGGATGCCCGGTGCCGTTCTGCCAGTACGTGTCGCT
Source organism: Gemmatimonadaceae bacterium (assembly GCA_035643845.1). Classification (GTDB taxonomy): domain Bacteria; phylum Gemmatimonadota; class Gemmatimonadetes; order Gemmatimonadales; family Gemmatimonadaceae; genus UBA4720. The sequence goes on from DASQPS010000093.1 coordinate 5,878, forward strand.
CGCAATCATGGTCAGTGGACTCGTAATCGCGGCTTTGACCATCTCCTCGGTGTTCGAGTGGACCACGATCGGGCCGCCAACCTGGCTATAGCGTTCAAAGCTTTGGCGATTCAAACGCTCCCCTGTGAGGGGCCATTCGATCTCTGCGAATCGGGCATCGTTGGCGGATTTGTAGGAGTTCTGTATGGTCGCTGACTTGATCTCTGTCATTCCGGCCGTATAAGGATACGCTTCTGACGTTACGTCCTGTCCGCGCGAACGCGCAGCGGCGATCATCTCGAGCATCACTGGCGTGTCACCAAGGCTGGAGCTATTGATGTGGACGACTTGCAACGGCGCACCGGTTTCGGCGGCGAGCGAGAGCGCTTCCTTCAAACCTTCGACGCTAGGAGTGATGTGCACGTGAATCGGCGTCCTGGTTCTCGCGGCGACGCGGAAAACGCCGAGCAGCTCCTCGCGCGTCGCGGCCGGCGTGTAGGGAAACCCCGCGCCGATGCAGACAGCGCCTTCGGTCAAACCCTTTTCGATTTGCTCGACGATTGCGCGAACCTGCGCCGCTGACGCATCGCCATACGCTCCTTCGCTCTCCGGCAGAAAAGTGCCGGGATCATTCATTACCGCCATCCTGACCTTGATGTGACCGATGCTCACACCGTAGTTGATTCGTTGACCGGGGCTTCGCTCGCGATACCACGCATCGACGTCCGACGCGCCCACCTCGAGCTCGAGCGTCGTCGTGACGCCGTCCATCGATTGTAGTCGATACGTCTCGTCCGTTGTTCCGTGGGAGTGGACGTCGATGAAGCCCGGCGCGACGACGAGACCGCGCGCATCAATGGTGTCTCGTCCTGCTATCTCTTCCGGTGTGATGACCGCGATTCGTCCGTCGCGGAGACCGATATTGCGCTGCGCGTCGAGGTTCGATTCTGGATCGATCACACGCCCGCCGATTATGGCGCGGTCGTAGACAGGCGTCGTCAGGCGATCACCCCGTTGACGCGCGAAAGCGAAGACACACGGGACTGGGCAGGGCGATTCGCTGGCGCGTCGTGGACAACTTGCCGCTCTGCTCGTCCCGAGCGAAGACGACGATCGAATCAGACTTCTGATTTGCGACGAGGAGCCATCGACCACTCGGATCGAGGCTGAAGTTGCGGGGCCAGTCGCCGCCCGTCGAGATATTCTGCTCGAGCGAGAGAGTGCCGGTCGGTTCCGCAATCGAGAAAACGGCGATGCTGTTGTGACCACGATTCGATGCGTACAAAGTTCGTCCCGACGGTGCGACGTGAATATCCGCCGGATAATTCTCTCCCTTCCATCCCGTAGGAAGCGTCGACGCGCTTCCAAGCAGCGACAATGCGCCACGCTCGCCGTCGAAGCGAAGCGTCGCTACAGTCGAATCGAGCTCGTTCGTCACGAAGACCAGCGGCAGCCCCGGATGGAACGCGATGTGTCGAGGCCCCGCGCCCGCGCGCATGACGGCGTCGCCGCCTTCAGCGTGCTGGAGCGATTTGCCGTCCAGATCGAGGCGATAAACGAAGACGCGATCGGCGCCGAGATCCGCGGCGAGCGCGAAGCGATTGGAAGGGTCGGCGACGATGCAATGCGCGTGCGGCTCGCCCTGGCGATCACTAACGGGCCCGCTGCCGGTGTGCTTCACGACTGACGTCGCCGCCGCAAGCGATCCATTCGCCTCAATCGGGAGGAGCGCGACACTTCCACCATCGTAGTTGGCGACGAGCACGACTCGTCCGCTCCTGTCCACGCTAACATAGGCCGGTCCGGTACCGCCCGACGGCTCTTCGCCCAATCGGGTAAGCCTTCCAGTATCGCCCGCGATCGAGAATGCGACGGCTCCGCCACTCGGCTTGCCCTCGAATTTGTCTACTTCGTTGACTGCATAAAGAACTCGGCCATTCGGATGGACAGCGAGATACGACGGATTCGCGCCGGCGTCGATCGACCCGACCACTCGCAACTGTCCCGTCCGCTGATCCATGCGGACGAGATAGATGCCCTTGGACCGACCATCGTCGGTGTAGGTCCCGACGTAAAGCAGCTCAGAGTCCGACTGCATCTATCTCGTCCGCATGGATCAGCGGACGGGA
>DASQPS010000094.1:0-2838 GCA_035643845.1 Gemmatimonadaceae bacterium
GAACTCGAATGGCTCACCTGCGCGGTGCCACTTATCACCTGACCCTTCCGCGATCCCAGATCGGAGTCAACCTTCCTGTGGAGCAGCTCTTTCACGTCAACGGGACGCCGCGCGAGGACTACGTGCCCGCGGTACAGGTGACGGTCAGCGACCTTGGAGAGAGCGGTGCCGATCCCTGGATGAAGAAAGCGACAGCGGTATTGAAGAACCCGCGTCGATGATTGCGACAACAGCCACAGCAACGATACGCATCATAACGCGAGCATCCCGATCGCCGCCGCAAACATGAGCATTGCGGTAAACACTACGATTCCGAGCGTTAGCCTCGGCGTCGGTTGTCCGTGCATCAAGCGCGAGTCCGAAGCGGCAATCGCCAGCCCCACGAGCAGAAATGGCGCGAGCACCCCGTTGATCACAGCTGTCCAATACAACGCCCTCACAGGATTCACACCGGCAAAATCGAGCGCGATGCCCACCAGCACCGACACTCCCACAACCATGTAGAACGCGCGCGCTCGGCGGTACGATTCGTCCATCCCTTGCCGCCACCCGAATATTTCCGCGAATGCGTAGGCACTCGAGCCGGCAAGCGTAGGAATCGTCAACGCGCCTGTGCCGACCAGACCGATGGTGAAGAGCAGAACCGTCCAACGACCGCCAAACGGCCGAAGGGCCGTTGCGACTTCCAGAGAAGTGCGGGGATTGGTGACGCCGTGCGCGTTGAGCGTAAGAGCTGTCGTGAGGATGATGAAAAACATCACGACGTTCGAGAACAGCGTTCCGATTCCCACGTCGAGTCGGCGCGTGGAGAGTTCCTTGTCGGTTGCTCCGACTCGATCTCTCTGCGCGCGGCGTCCGAGTGCTTTTTCCTCTTCGACTTCCTCAGACGCTTGCCAGAAAAACAGGTATGGGCTGATGGTGGTTCCCAGAATGGCGACGATCGTCGCCCACCCATTACGGCGGTGCGGTATACTGGGAATCACCGTGGCGCGCACCACGGAAACCCAATGCGGTTTTAGCAAGAATGGAGTCACGACGTAGGCAAAAAGCACGAGGACGAGCCACTTCAGGACGCGCTCCATCGCGACGTACCGCAGGCCTATGGTCGCAGCAGTGATTGCAATTCCAAAGACAACGACCGCGAACTGAGCTCGAACGCCCACGAGAAGTCCGGCAGCGTCGGCCATGCCGGCGAGGTCGGCTCCAACATTGATCGTGTTGGCAACGAACAGCGCGCTGCACGCCAGCAGCAGGGTCGGCCTCGAGAATTTCTTGCGGAACGCTCCCACCAGACCCTGGCCAGTAATCATCCCGACGCGGGCGCATGTCATCTGCCCCGCCGCCATCAGCGGCCAGGTGAAAAGCGACAGCCAGATCAGGCCAAGCCCGAATTGCGCACCAGCGATCGAGTAGGTCGCGATGCCGGACGGATCGTCGTCTGCCGCCCCGGTGATGATGCCGGGGCCCAATGACTTTATTAGTTGCCGCGCACTTCTAATTCGCATGCATTTGCGACCCTACTTGCAGACGGGATCGCGCGATTTCCCGCCTGTGGCAGCATGTGCTCGGCAAGCTGTGAGATACTCTGCGAGGTGTTCTTCATTCTCCTTCCTGTACCCAGGAGGAAAATCCGCTCGTGCCAGCGCAGCTCGTTGAACTCGAGCGGCGTTTTGATAGTCGCCAACGTTCGCATATGCCGCGGCCAGGATTGTCAGCAGTGTCGCTCGCGAGTGATCGAGCGCGACGGCTCTCTTCGCAAGCGTTAGAGCGAGATCCGGGTTCCTGACACTCGAGTCGGCACAGCCGGCATACACACCGGATTCCAGGCTGTAAAGCTCGGCGCGCAGATTGTAACCCTGCCTCGAGGATGTTGGGACGAGTCGGACTGCGGTGTCGAAATCGTTCAGCGCTTGTCTGCAGTTTTTCAGCGTGCTGTACTGACGACCACGGCGAAGATAGAGAAATGCTTCGCGCGGGTGCAGGGCGATCGCCCGCGAGTAATCCATCGTTGCGTCGTCACGAAGGTTAAGCGCGTGTTCGGCTTCCGCCCGTCTGAGAAACGAATCCCAGTTGTTGGGATCGCTCGTCAGAAGGCTGTCGAAATAGGCGAGGGAGCCGTAAAGAGGGCGCACACGTTCGACAGAGACCCAGCCCGAATCCGCTCCGCTGGTCGACACCACCCAGACTCGGCGACCGTCCACACGACTCACTGGCATGACGATGTTGATGCCGACAAAAGTCCTTTCGCGGCTCGAGTCGCGCGCAGTGTGCACCGCTCCAAAACCTCGCAGCATGATAATGCGCTGCCCCGGCGCGAGCTGGCTGGTGTCGCCAGCCACTTGCTGTGAATGCAGGGGCGCCGCAAATACCGAGATGGCGGCGAGGTACGGAGTCAACTTCATCGCGCTTCCTTTTCGTGTGGGTAGGACAACCGGTTTGGTTGTCTAGCAGATACCGTTCCGCCGCAGGATCTGCTTTTTATTTCCGCCGGCAGTCGAGCGTCGCAGGATTCGGAACGGCTCTTGAATTAATCCGCGATCGTGAGGATTGGAGAATACCGGCCGCAAAAAGCATTGCTTGTGGATCGACCACCCGCGGGCAACCGCTGGATCCATGAGCTAAAGCTCGATGGCTTTCGCATGGGCGTGTTCGTCGACCGTGGCAACGTCCGCATCATCTCCCGCCGCGGAACGGACTACACAACCGAATTTCCCGAGATCGTTGCCGCAGCGAGACGCCTGAAGACCAGGAGGGCACTCATCGATGGCGAAATCGTCGTGCTCGACAAGAGTGGCGTCTCGCGGTTTCAGCTTCTGCAGCAGCTCGGGAACAGTCGCG
>DASQPS010000095.1:0-6551 GCA_035643845.1 Gemmatimonadaceae bacterium
CGCACTTTGTTTCAGTTCGCCCCTGCTCCGTATCTGGTCACCGACCAGAACGGCAGCATTCAGGAAGCAAACGCGGCCGCGGCCGATCTCTTGGGCATTGACACCTCGGTGCGCGGGAGGACATCGCTCGCTAACTATCTCGATGCAGAAACGAGGGAGACCCTGGAAGCAAGGTTGAGCGCGTTGGCACCGTCACGCACGGCGCAGAAGTGGCTCATGTCGATCCATTCTTTCAATGGTGAAATAATTCCAGTGGAAGCCACGGTATCCCTCAGCCAGCGAATCGCCGAGCGGCCCTCGCTGTCGTGGCTGCTTCGTGACATGAGCGACAGATTCCGCGCCGATGAAAGCATGAACGCGCTCAACCGCTCACTGAATGCTCGCGTCGCGCAGCGAACCCGTGAGCTCGAACTCGCCCTTCAGGGAGAACAGTCGGCGCGCAAGGAAGCAGAGGCTGCCAATCGGATCAAGACGGAGCTGTTCGCGCGACTCAGTCACGAATTCAGGACTCCACTACATGCAGTGTCCGGCTACCTCGAAATTCTACAGCAGAACATCCACGGCGGGCTTACCCACGAGCAGCGTCGCGATGTCGAGCGCATTCACCAGGCGCAGGAACATTTACTGGCTCTGGTAAACATGATTCTCGATTTCGCCAAGCTGGAAAGCGGGCCAATCGAGCTATCGATGTCGGAAATTCCGATCGAGGAAACGCTTCGCGGCGCAGAAGCACTGGTCGAGCCACAGTTCGGAAAGAAGGCGATTGCCTACACCCATCATCCCGGCGATCCGCGGCTTACAGCGTTCGCGGATCGCGAGAAGGTTCAACAGATAGTGGTGAATCTGCTGGCGAACGCGATGCGTTTTACGCCGGATGGAGGTGCGGTCGATCTCGATTGGCGTGTCGAGAACGACACCGTGCGCGTGCGCATCCGTGACACTGGCCCAGGCATTCCACAGGACGAACTCGAACGCATCTTCGAGCCTTTTGTGCAACTCCGCGAACCGCGGTCCGCGCCTAGTGGGGGGACGGGCCTCGGCCTGGCCATCAGCCGCGACCTCGCGCGCGCTATGGGAGGCGACATAAGCGTGAGAAGCAAGCTCGGGGTTGGCTCCGTATTCACGCTCGAGTTGCCGCTTCGCAAACACATCCTCGGCTCGAAGCTTTCAGCGTCTTAAACCGCCGGTTAACTTTTGGATGTCCCGCGCATCCGGAGGTGATGTTGGAACAATCGACTGCAGCGCTCTACGATCTCGTCGACGATCCGTCCGTCTTTATAAAACAGAATTGGAGCTCGTACACTGCCGACGATCACGCCGTGTGGGGGCTGCTCTACGATCGGCGCATGAAGGAGTTGCGGAATAACGGCAGCCATATCTTCCTCAAAGGCGCAGACACCATCGGGCTAAAGCGCGAGACCGTGCCGGACCTGGCCGAGGTCAACCGAAGGCTCGCCCCGCCAACGGGCTGGGAGGCGGTGCCCGTCTCAGGCTACATCCCCGCGAAGAGTTTTTTTCAGTGCCTTTCGCTGCGCAAGTTTCCGACAACGGTCACCATCCGTAAACGCGAGCAGCTCGACTATCTCCCTGAGCCGGACATTTTCCACGACGTCTTCGGTCACGTTCCGCTTCACGCAGATCCTGTGTTCGCGGACTTCCTTCAGCACTACGGCCAGGTCGCGGCGGCGGCGGAGAACGAAGAAGACACCACGAGGATGGCGCGGCTGTTCTGGTTCACAGTAGAGTTTGGCCTTATCCGCGAGAAAGGGCAGATCAAGGTCTACGGATCCGGCCTGATATCATCTCAGGGGGATGCCGCGAATGCTTTGGGGCCGAAGTGCGACCGCCGGCCATTCTCGCTCGACGCTGTCTTCAATCAGCCGTTCGAGATCGACCATTTCCAGGACGTTCTCTTTGTGACGGAGTCGTTCGATCAGCTATTCCAGGCGGTCGAAGAGGCAGGCCGAAGGATTGGCACTATTCGCTAGCCGAAGCGGTGCCCGCCCGTGCGTCGTAGGGCCACGGCCCCCAAAAGTGTCCTTATAAAGTGTTCGCGGAGCGAACTCGATCGAGCAGTGTAATTAGTGCATCGAGATCGGCGGAGCCAAGGACAGATACAGTTTGCGCGTCCCAGCGATTCACCGGCTCGTCGAGGTCACTCAGCAGCTGGAGACCGACGTCAGTTATTCGACACAGAACGCGTCGGCGGTCGTCGGGGCACGGACTTCGCGCTACAAGGCCTTTGCGTTCCAGACGGTCAACGAGACGTGTGACTCCGGGCGTCTGTTCGATCATGCGCTCGCCGATCGTCAATGTAGGAATACCGTCCGGTGCGGCGCCGCGCAGGATTCGCAGCACGTTGTACTGCTGCGGCGTAATTCCGTACGGTTCGACAAGCTGACCGAGGCTGCGCACCACTGCGTCCGCGGTCTTGAGCAGGCCGAGAATTGCCTGTTGCTCGCGCGACCGAAAATTCTCGGCCTGCTTCGAGTGGGGCCGCATGACCAGAGTCTATTTCCTGCGGCTACGTTCGGCAAGCAAATGAAGGAGTTGGCGCTCAAAAGGCGGCAGAAGGCCGTTTAACCGTTTTAAACTCACTAGCGCGCGATAACATTTCGCGACTCGATACCCAAACTTGAGTAACCTCAATGCGTAATCGCCAGGTCCTTGCCCTCCTCGCTACTATATCGCTCGCAGCTGCGTGCTCGGATTCCACCGCTCCCGTGAACCTGGTAGTTAAGAGCGGCGACAACCAAAGCGCACTCGCGGGGACAGCGGTTGGCACCCCGATCTTGATCACCGGAGCGCAGGGGCAGAGTCCAACTTTTTCGGTGATCGCTGGTGGCGGCTCGATTTCCAGCACTACCGGAACGGTCAACTCCGATGGCAGCATAACAGCACCGACGTGGACGCTCGGAAAAAGCGTCGTTCCACAACAACTCCAGGCGACGCTTGGCTCCAAGTCGCTCGTGATCAATGCGACGGTGCAGACGAGTTACAAGATCGACGTCCGGTTTTTCGGGCGGACTCTGACGGCCGACCAAAAGGCGTTGTTCACGAATGCGGCTAATCGTATCCGCGCGATGATCGTTGGGCAGATTCCAATCGTAAACGTTAATGGCGCCGATCCGTCGCAATGTGGCGCGACTGGCGTCGCACCGCTCACAGGCACCATCGATGGCGTCGTCATCTATGCTTCGATTGACTCGATCGACGGTCCGCGAAAAATTCTCGCGCAGAGCGGCCCCTGCTACTTCAGGCAGAGCAACGGACAAAATGATTACCGCACGGCCGTCGGTATCATGAAATTCGACTCCGCAGATATCGGTTCTCTCGCCGGATCGGGAAATCTGCAGGAGGTAATCACCCACGAGATGATGCACGTCGTCGGTTTCGGCACTTTTTGGGATTCAACTGCGGACAACCTTCTCGTCAACTACGGCCCAGATGTGCGCTACGCCGGTGCAGGAGGGGAGGCAGGCTGCAGGGCGATTGGCGGCGTCACAACCTGCGCCACCAATGTTCCCGTTGAGGGGACGCAGGGCGGTGACGGAACCATCAACTCGCACTGGCGCGAAACGACTTTTGGTAACGAGCTGATGACTGGCTTCCTGAACAACGGAGTGAATCCGCTGAGCGTCATGACGATCGAATCGCTCCAGGATTTGGGGTACACGGTGAATACCGCTGACGCAGATCCGTTCACCATCCCTGGCGGAAGCCTGAGAGCAAATTTCAGGATTGACGATGTGAACGCGACGCCGACTCCTGGAGAATGGGAGCGGCCACTGGCACACGCTCCCCGTGCTCTCCCGACTATTGGATTAGTCCAAGCCACTCAGAGGCAGTAATGAAGCTTTCTATCCTGACTGTCGCACTGGGCATCGCGGCCGTCTCAGTATCGTGCAAGCCGTCGGCCCGCTCAAATGCCGACACAGCGGTGGCCTCTGATTCAGCGATGATGCCAGCGCTGCCTTCAGGTCCGATGGACAGCGTCAGTCAGATTGCACCGGCTGCGCAAGGCGGCGCTTCGACAACTGCGACGCGCAAGACTTCCGCCGGAACGTCGTCGACAAGAAAAACCAAGACGACCGGAACTAGCTCCAAGGCGCCTTCGGAGTCTGGGATCATCGGACGCGACAGCGTCATACGCTTTCCGCACCGCGCTCTTCCCACGGTGAGCTCGACTCCTCCCCGGAAATAGCTTGCTCATACATCTCGAAGCGCGACGATAGGCGTCTCTCTGAAGACGTCGCGCCCGGCCAGCAGACCTATCAGAAGGGTGAGGGCGACGATGACGATCGCGATGAGGAACACGGGATAGAACGGCAGAGCGAATGGCATCTTGAAGAGATAGCGCACGATGGCCCAGCCTCCGGCTATCGAGAGCAACATCCCGGTAAATCCGCCGAGAATCCCGAGCAATGAGTACTCCGCGAGCAGAATCCGCGCGATCTGGCCCCGGGTGGCGCCCAGCGTTTTAAGCAGCACACCCTCGCGAATTCGCGCTCGTCGCGTCGCCGAAACCGCGCTGAAAAGAACCGGAATCGCGACGGCTAGACTGAAAAGCGCCATGAACCGAATCGCCAGTGATACTCGCGCTACGATGCGATCGATCGTCCGTTTGATGGACGTGAGATCGATGCTCGAGACGTTCGGAAACCGATTGACAACTCTTCGCTGGAGAAAGGTCACCCCTGTCGGGTCGCGGACTTGAGCGAGGAGCACGAATTGTTTCGGCGCTGCCTCGAGAGCGGGTGGAGAAAAGACGGCAAAAAAATTCGGCTCGAACCGCGTCCACACGACCTTTCTCAGGCTCGTTATCCGCGTTGGAACGTCGACGCCCTGCACATTCCAGGTGATCACGTCGCCCAGCTTTACATTAAGCTCCGATGCGATCCCATCCTCGAGGGAAACTTCACTCGTGTCCTGAACGGTCGTGAGTGATCTGTCGCTGAACCATTTTCCTGCGACAATCGACTCGCTCGACGCTGGCTTCTCGCGGAACGTTGACCTGAATTCGCGTCTGAGTGCCCACGTTGCGCGCCCTTGGCGTCCGGGCGCAACCGGGCGCATGTCCGACACCTTCTTCCCATTGATTGCATCGATGCGCATCGTCACGACCGGAGCAACGTCCACGACATCGTAACCAGCGTTTCGAACTATTGAATCGAGCGGTGGTTCCTGGTCCTGCTGGACGTCGAAAAACACCACATTGCCCCGCGATTCCGCGGACGCAGTTGCAAATCGCCGCAGAATGTTGTGCTGAACCAGAAAGAGGGTACTGATCAGGAACGCGCCGAACCCAAGAGCGAGTGTGACCGCACGGGTCTGATTTCCAGGGCGATACAGGTTTGCGACTCCCTGCCGTATCACATATGGCCAGCCACTGCGCAACGCTTTTCGTGCCGCCCACGACAAGAGTATTGCGCTCGCCGTGAGCGCGAGGATCGCGAAACCGGTTGCGGCGCTCATCGACAGAGCTTGCCTGGCCGTGCGCGCTCGCAGGAACGCAATCCCGACCACGCTCAGCACGAGCGCGACATCCACCGCAATCCTGGGAATGTCGGACCAGTGCATCCGAAGAACCTGCGCGTCGGTATCTCGACGCAGCGTTTGGAGTGGAGAAACATTTCTAAGCGCTAGCAGAGGTCTGAGCGCAAATACGAGCGCTATCCATCCGCCTACAGCGAGACCGGTCAACACTGCCGACAGCACCAGCCTCACCTGCACATCGATCGGCAGAAAATCGGTCAGTACTCTCGGCAGTATGAACTGAATCGCGACACCGAGCGCAGCTCCGGCCGCTGCGCCGAGAAGGCCCATCGCTGCAGCCTGCACGACGTAGATCGCGAGAACCTGTCCGCTCGAAGCGCCAAGGCATCGCAGCACGGCGACTGTGTCGATTTTGCGCGCGACAAATGCGCGCACGCCACTCGCAACTCCGATTCCCCCCAATAGTAGTGCGACCAGTCCGACAATCCCGATGAAGTTGGAAAGATTCTCGATCGCGTCGGAGGTCTGCATCTCTGACTGCGTCACTGTTCTTACTCGAACTTGCTGCTTCTCGATCTGCTGGCGAAGCGGTTTTATGAACTTGTCGGGATCGACGTTGGGTGGAAGCTTGGCGAGGATCGAGCGATCCGCAGTGCTTCCAAACACCAGTAGCTGCGTCTCCGCTATGTATCTGTCGGGGATGAACACTCGTGGGCCCAACATCTCTGCTATCCCGGCTGCCGAAGGCAGGTCCTTTATGGATGCGATGATCTTGAAAGTGCCGAAACCAAGCTTGATAGTGTCACCGATTCTCGCGTTGAGTGAGGTGAGCACCGAAGGATCCACGATTGCGTTCGCGCCGTTCTGCAGCTCGGACCATTTACCTGCTGGCTCCGTGACAATGTTTCCGTAGAACGGATAATTCGGCGTGACGCCGCGCACCTGGGTGAATCGTGTCCCCGCCGTGCGTTGAACGACCGCCATCGACGGGAAAGTCGTCACTCGCGCGAAGGAAAGGCCGCGATGAGCGAGCGAATCGATGAGCGAATCGATCG
>DASQPS010000096.1:0-14062 GCA_035643845.1 Gemmatimonadaceae bacterium
GTCGGCTGCAGGTCCGAAGGCGCAACAAAAGCTGGCTGCCGAAGATCGCGAGAAACGAGGGGTGCAGCACACCGCGCACGAGGCGAGCCGGTTCCTGAAGGGACAGCGCATCGATCCGAAACGCATCGACGGCAACGAAACCGTCGCCGATTTGATTGACGGGACTTATCTGGCATACAACGCGGCACGTTTGCGCGAGGCGTGCCAGCTATTCACGGGAAAAATGCTGCAGTCGGATGTAACGGTCGGTCTGTCGATCACCGGTGCTCTCACACCAGCAGGGCTGGGAATGTCCGCGCTGATTCCGTTGATCGAAGCCGGTTTTGTGGACTGGATCATCTCGACGGGCGCCAACCTGTACCACGACACGCACTTCGGGCTCGGCCTCGCGATGCACCGTGGCAACGCGCAGGAGTCCGATGTCGTGCTCCGCGAAGAAGGCGTAGTGCGGATCTACGACATCTTTTTCGACTACGATGTGCTTCTCTCCACGGACGCCTTTTTTCGAAAGATCATTCAGGGGAAAGAATTTCAGCGTTCGATGTCGAGCGCTGAATTCCACAACCTGTGCGGCATGTACGTGCGGGAGCGCGAGAAAGCGCTTGGCATCGGACAGAAATCACTGCTCTCGGCTGCATACTCCTCTGCCGTGCCGATCTATACGTCGTCTCCGGGCGACAGCTCGATCGGAATGAACATCGCCGCGCTCGCGCTCGATGGAAACAAGCTGCTTCTCGATCCGAATCAGGACGTTAACGAGACGGCGTCGATAGTTCTCGACGCAAAGCGCGGAGGAGGGAAAAGCGGCGTGATGATTCTCGGCGGCGGAAGCCCGAAGAACTTCATGCTGCAGACCGAACCGCAGATCCAGGAAGTGCTGGGAATCGACGAAAAAGGGCACGACTATTTTCTGCAGATAACCGACGCACGCCCGGACACAGGGGGACTCTCCGGCGCAACACCGGCAGAAGCGGTGAGCTGGGGGAAGATCGACCCGGATCGCCTTCCCGATGCGGTGGTCTGTTATCTGGATTCGACGGTGGCGCTGCCGCTGCTGACGGCGTATGCGCACGCGCGGCACGAGCCGCGACCGCTAAAGAGACTGTTCGATCGACGAGACGAGATGATGAAGCGACTCAGAAATGAGTACGAAAAAACCAGCAGCGCCCCAGCGACCGTCGACCATACAGACTCAAAGCTTCCACAGCACCGGTAGCCGATTGCCTCCGCGAGCTTGATTACCTAGCTTGGATGTGCGGCGCCCGGCCGGTTCACGGTCGGGCGTTCGGTTTTTCCGGTGAGCAGTGTTGTCCACGTAAAGGCGGCTGCCGTATGCTCGATCAACTCAAAAAAAACCTCGGTGAAGAGGTAGAAAAGCTTCAGCGCGAGCTCAACGTCACGCTCCCGCAGGAGATTCGCAGAGCCGTCGAGCTCGGCGATCTTCGCGAGAACAGCGAGTACAAGGCAGCGCTCGAGCGGCAGCAATTCGTGCAGGCGAGGCTTGGACAGCTGCGTCAGAGACTGAGCAAACTGTCGCAGATAGATCTCTCCCAAATTCCCTCCGACAAAGTCGGACTAGGCTCTCAGGTCGTGGTGCAGGACGAGAAGACCGGCGAACGCGAGAGATACAGCCTCGTATTCGGTGATTCGGTGGAGTTTGAGGAAGGTCACGTCAGCATGTCTTCGCCAATCGGAAAGACGCTCGTGGGTAGAAGCGTCGGCGAAACTGTCGTGCTCAAGTTGCCGGCTATGACGCGCCGGCTGAAAATCGTCGACCTCAAGACGATACACGACGCGGCTTAGCGGGCCCCCTTTTTTCGTTAATAATTCGCGGCGCGCGAGCATGCTCTCGCCGACGTTTTGAAGTCGTCCGCCGCGCATGCTGCAGAAAGAGCTTGAGGGCCCGCGACGGCATTGATAGCGTCCCTGCTGAAGCTCACCAGCATGGAGATCAAAAATGTTGAAGTACGGTTTTGCGACGGCTGCGGTGGCCTGTCTGCTAGCTTGCGGTGGTGGCGGCTCGAGTTCCGTTGCTCCCCCACCGCCCCCGCCCCCTCCGCCCCCGCCTAATGGCGTAGCGGTAACCAACGACCTTTACACACCCGCATCACGAAGCGTCGCGGTTGGCACTTCGGTGACCTGGGTTTGGAATACGTGCACGGGCGACGTCTACACCGGTCAGAGCTGCGCTTCGCACAACGTGACGTTCGACGATGGCGTTGCTTCACCCACGCAGTCTGACGGCACCTATAGCCGCACGTTCGCCGCCGCCGGAACCTATACCTATCACTGCACCGTCCACCCGTCGATGACGGGCACCATAACGGTCCAGTAGCAGTAGTCTTTGCGGCGTCAGCCGCTTGACTCGAGGGGCCGGATCAACGGCTCGAAATCTCGAAGTTGCACCGCGGGCGTCCGGAGCGATCGCAGCGCTCCGCGACGTCCGCGTCGACTACCTCCGCCACGAGCGCCGTCACCGCCGCGCAAACGCAGTGATCCGATTCTACCGCCCGTGACAGCGGACACGCCCGGCCGATGATGTGATATGTGCTGCCGGATTTCTCGACGACAGTTACCCCGCCCATCGCATTCAGAAGACGCGACGCGCCGGTTACCCTCGCCGGTAGTGATCCCGATGCGCCACCGAAACCTGCGGCAAGCCTTTTCCCGACTCGCCTCAGAAAGGCAATCAGCTGCGTGGACGATAGCGTTTCGCGCAGCTCCGCCACACACGCCGCGAGCACCGGCGCGTACGCCCGCGAAAACGATTCTTCGGCGTCAGGTGTGAGCGAGTAGAGGTCTGCAGGTTTGCCCGCGCCGGGTTTGCGGACAACTCCTTCTTTCCTGACGCTGCCCGATGCCTCAAGCGCCGCCAGATGAAATCTGACCGCGTTGTCGGTGACGTCTAGCCGAGTGGCGAGGTCGTCGACGGTACAAGGGTTTTCCCGCAATAAGGCGAGCACGCGTCCCCGCGTGGCGTCGTTCTTCGTCGTAGGTGGTCGGCTCATTCCAGTCATTGACCTCGAATTTAAAACAGTTCGACGAATAAGTCAAAGAAATCCTTGACTTATCCAGGTCCGCTTCATATCCTCCGGTTAGAAGGTTCTTGATCCAACTCGTCCATTCGGAGGTTTTTTTAATGCAACTGCACGCCCGCGTACTCACCGCTGCATCGGTCGCAGCTCTTGTCGTCGCCCTCGGACCAACGCAATCACTACAAGCGCAAACGCGCTCACTGCGCGCGCAATCGCAGAGTGCCGCCGCCCGCCTCGACGATCCGACAATCGTTGCCATTTTCGATGCCGCGAATACATATGATATCGAGACCGGCTCCCTCGCGGCGAGAAAGGGACACTCCGATGCTGTCAGGGACTTTGGCGCGATGCTCGTTCGCGACCACAGCAATGTGAGAAAGCAGGGCCGGGATCTGGCAAAGTCGCTGAATGTAACGCCAACGCCCCCCGCAGACTCGCCGTTGGCCGTCGCACACGCCGCGGCCATGAAGTCGCTCGGTGCCGCCACCGGAACGGAATTTGACCGCCTTTTCCTCCAGCATGAGATCGACTTCCACAACGCCGTCATCGACGCCGTGACAAAAACGCTGCTGCCAGCTATACAGAATGCTCAGGTGAAGGATCTGGTGACGAAAGTCGCGCCAGCGTTTGTCGCGCACCGTGATCGCGCGCAGAATATCCTCGACAACCTGAAGTGAGCGAACACTCCGACGAGCTGACTGGTCCCGACCTCTCACAAGGGGTCGAGATCAGCAGCGTCAGGCCCGGTCAGATGATTGCGGGGCATGCCTTTGGCGAGCCGGTTCTTCTCGCTCACGTCGAGCCGAACTGGTTCGCCATTGGGGCGAAATGCACTCACTACAGCGCGCCGTTGGCTGAAGGCGTGCTCGTGGGTGAGACGGTGCACTGCCCGTGGCATCACGCCTGCTTCGAGCTGCGGAATGGCGCCGCTACGCACGCACCTGCGCTCAATGATCTACCGTCCTACGACATCGCGCTGGAGAACAACGTCGTTCGCGTCACCGGCAAACGTAGCGCGAATCGCCTGAAGGGAAGGGGTCACCGTCCGCGCACCTCCCGCGCCCCCGAGCATGTCGTCGTCGAGAAAGATCCGGCCGTCGGCCCGGATTCCGTTGTCATCCTCGGCGGCGGTGCCGCTGGAAACGCGTGCGCCGAGATGCTTCGCCGCGAGGGATACCGCGGGCCGGTTACTGTGGTCGATGGAGACTCTGACGCCCCGTACGATCGACCCAACCTTTCCAAAGACTACCTGGCCGGAAACGCACCAGAAGATTGGTTGCCGCTGCATCCCGCGGATTTTTACGAAGCTCAAGGCATCGAGCTCCTGCGTGGAACGACTGCGCGAAAGGTCGACGCCAAAGCAAAGCGCGTCGAGCTCAGCGACGGTACGTCTCGCACTTATGGAATGCTCCTTTTCGCAACCGGCGCAAGTCCGGTACGACTCAAGCTTCCTGGAGCGGACGGTGTTCTTTATCTGCGGACACTTGCCGATTGTCGCACGATCATCGAGCGCGCAGCAAAAGCGAAAAGCGCAGTAGTAATCGGTGCAAGCTTCATTGGACTTGAGGTCACTGCTTCACTTAGAACACGCGGCCTCGACGTCCACGTAATCGCCCCCGAAAAGCTGCCATTGTCCCGAGTCCTCGGCGACGACCTCGGCACCCTCATCAAAAGCGTCCACGAACAGCAGGCCGTGAACTTCCATTTGGGCCGGTCCGTCACTTCGATCGATGGGAATGCGGTCGTCCTGGACAACGGCGAGCGGATCGAAGCGGATCTCGTGGTCGCCGGCATTGGAGTACGCCCGAACGTCCAGCTCGCGGAATCGGCCGGTGTGTCGCTCGATGGCGGCATAGCGGTTAACGAATTTCTCGAGACCAGCATTGCCGGCATTTTCGCCGCAGGTGATGTGGCCCGCTGGCCAGACGCATATTCCGATGCCCGACTTCGCGTCGAGCACTGGGTCGTCGCCGAACGCCAGGGCCAAGTGGTCGCTCGTAACATGCTCGGCTTCAGGGACAGGTTCGATGACATCCCCTTCTTTTGGAGTGCGCATTACGACAAGGTCTCGATCCAGTATACGGGACACGTCGAGAAGTGGGATGAAACGAAGATCGACGGCGACGTGATGAAGATGGATTGCGCTGTCTCGTACATAGTAGACGGCCAGCGTCGCGCGATGGCGACGATCAATCGGGACCGGCAGAACCTCGAGACAGAACTTGCGATGGAGAAGGAGCTTTTGCTCAAGCCGGCCCCGCCACGAACGCTCGAATCAACAGAGGTCTGATCAATGGCAACTAGTCTCGTTCGCGACGCGGCGTTCTCCGCGCCGGCGTCGCTGCACCACGCTGAATTTGAGGGCCTCGTGCGTCGCGAGCTCGAGCTACTCGGCGAAGATCCCTCGCGAGAGGGTCTCGTCAGGACGCCAGCGCGCGTTGCAAGTGCCCTGAAGTGGATGACCCAGGGCTACGCATCCTCCGCAGAAGAAGTGGTGGGTGAGGGGATCTTCGAAGAAGACCACGACAACATGATCATGGTTCGGGACATCGAGCTCTATTCGATGTGCGAGCACCACATGCTTCCATTCTTCGGAAAAGCGCACGTAGCATACATCCCCAACGGGAAGATTGTCGGGTTGTCCAAGATTCCGCGCATCGTCGATGTGTACGCTCAGCGCCTTCAGGTCCAGGAGCGGTTGACGGAGCAGATCGCCGAAGGTTTATGCGACGTGCTCAAGCCCGCCGGGGTAGGAGTCGTCATCGAAGCTTTTCATCTGTGCATGATGATGCGCGGCGTGCAGAAGCAGAACTCGAAAACGATAACGTCAGCGCTTCGAGGCGCATTCAGGGAAGACCCGAAAACGAGAGATGAATTTCTGCGACTCGCCTACAACAGCGGAGCGGCGTCGCACTACTAATGGTCAGGATGCGATCGCGAACATGCGGTCGACGTCCTGATGGTAATCGCGCACGCGAGCGATTTTCGTTTGGGAATCCCAGCCGAGGATCGGTGCGACGATATCGGCCGCTCGATTGGCAATCTTCAATCCGTGGTCGCGGGTCTCGAACGCGAGATGTGTTCTTCTGATCAGAAGATCGGAGAGCGTCCGCGCCATCTCGTTGCGGACTCCGTAGACGAGATGGGCGCCCGTATAAGGGAGCCCGCCGACGAGTGGCGTGGCGAAATCGGGCGTCTCGGCCTCGAGCGTAGATATGTCCTTCTCGCGATCTGCCCCCGGAAGTTGCACGGAATCAGTCGCCGCTCGCTCTATTTTGCGGCCGAGTGATCGCTGCACGACGTCGACAATCTCCGACGCCATCGATCTATAAGTGGTGAGCTTTCCTCCCGTGACATTTATCACACCGAGATCATCCGTGATGATGGTGTGCTCCCGCGACACCGCACTCGGGCTGGCCGCCGATGCGTTCGCCAGCGGACGAATGCCAGCCCAGGCGCTCACGACGTCGTCGATGGTCAGACGTGCCCGATCGAAGTAAGCGTTCGCGGAGCGAATGAGGTAGTCGACGTCGCTCGGTGAAGCGTGCACCGACTCCGGGGATCCGTCGGTCCAGGTGTCAGTCGTTCCGATGATCGTCTGAGGTCCTGCTGGAAGACAGAACATCACGCGGCCGTCGATTGGCGAGATCAGCGTCAGCGCATCCCGGTTTCCAATTCGCTCGCGGGGCACCGAGATGTGCACCCCTTTGCTGCCACGATGGCGACGCGCCCTGTGATCGCTGGTGAACTGGCTTTCCCAGACACCGGTCGCGTTCACGATGACGCGCGCTCGAACCTCGGAGGCGGCACCGTTCTCTCGCGCTCTGACATTCCCGCCGACAGCTGTTCCACCGTCCACGATCAGACTGGATATTGACGCGTGATTGATGATTGTCGCGCCGGCTGCTTTCGCTGCGAGAGCATTCGCCAGAGTGAGCCGCGCATCGTCTGTCCGGGCGTCGTAGTAAACCGCACCGCCAGTGAGGCCGGCCGCAGACAACGACGGCTCTCGCTCCAAAGTCTCAGCTTCCGTCAGCATCGAATGACGCATCGAACGCCCGGCAGCCATTAGCTCATAGATGAGCAGGGCAGCCCTCAATTTGAGCTTTCCGACTCTGGCGCCACGGTAAATCGGCCAGGTGAACGCGAGCGGCTTCACCAGATGCGGCGCAATGCGAAGCAGAATTTGTCTTTCGCGAATCGATTCGTGAACGAGATGAACCTGTCCATGCTCCAGATATCGAATGCCGCCGTGCACGAGGCGAGACGAGCGGCCGGAAGTGCCACTGGCAAAATCGTCGCGCTCGAACAGCGCTACATCGAGCCCACGCATTGCCGCGTCGCGGGCCACTCCGCAGCCAGTGATTCCGCCGCCGATTACGAGAACGTCGAATGTCTTTCCGAAGGCTTCAGTCATTCTCCGCAGGGTCAGCGGTCACGATCAGCGGAAGTATAAGGAATTTGACCGCAAGATTCGGATATCGCGCTCCGGGAGGGACAGGCATTTTGATCGTGCCTAGATTGACTTGAGAAAATCGGAGCGTTCATGAACGAAACCAAAGCGTGGCAAGCCGTCCTCAGGAGAGATGCGTCCGCCGATGATCTCTTTTTTTACGGAGTGACTACGACGGGCATCTATTGCCGTCCGTCGTGTGCTTCGCGGCGGCCGCTTCGCGACAACGTCGCCTTCTTTTCCACCGCCGAAGCCGCTGAACGGGCGGGTTTCCGCGCTTGTCGTCGTTGCGGCTCTGCGGCCGTCCGGCCGTCGGAGCGACTGATAGAAAACCTGCGCGACTACATCGACACACATCTCGCAGCCTCCCGCGACACGCGAATCACACTGGAGCTACTCGGTCGCAAGTCCGGAATGAGTCCGTATCACCTGCAACGGAAATTCAAGAAACTGGTTGGACTAACGCCGGCTGAGTACGTACGGACGCGGAAAATGGCGCGTCTCAAGGGCGAGTTGAAGCGGGGAGAAACAGTGAGCCGCGCCAGCTTCGGCGCCGGTTACGGTTCGAGCAGCAGAGTCTATGGCGATGCGTCCGCAACGCTGGGTATGACACCGGCAACATATCGACGTGGTGGCGCCGGTGCTGAAATCCAATATCTGATTGCAACGACGTCGCTTGGCGCACTGCTCGTTGCCGCGACCCATCGCGGCGTCTGCGCCGTGACTCTTGGTGCCGACGCGAAGGGTCTGGAAGCGTTGCTCGAGCGTGAATATCCAGCTGCGAATCGCCGAGCCGTTGATCGGGCGGCCAGCCCGCTTGGGAGCTGGGTGAGCGAGATCGTTGCCGCTGTAGAGGGAGAATCGGCGACTCTCACGATGCCGATCGATGTCCGCGCTTCGACCTTCCAGCGAAAAGTTTGGCGTGAGCTGCAAAAGATTCCGTTCGGTGAAACACGGACCTACGCTGAGATCGCTGAATCCATCGGCTCACCGCGCGCTGCGCGGGCGGTCGGGACTGCATGCGCGAGCAATCGCGTCGCAATAGTCATCCCATGCCATCGAGTGGTGAGGCGAGACGGAGAGCTCGGCGGCTATCGCTGGGGCATTCAGCGCAAAGACGGTCTGCTAGAGACGGAGCGCGCCGCGCGACAGAGGCGCACGTCCTAGAAAGATAATCGGCGCCCGTCTATGTTCCGTGCATGGCAACATTCGGAAACGGGCGCCGTGTCGCTATAGTGGCCGGTGTGCGGACGCCGTTTGCAAAAGCGGGAACCGCGCTCAAGTCTATCTCAGCAATCGATCTCGGTAAGCTCTGCGTCGCGGAGCTTCTGCAGCGCACCAATCTCGACGGAAAAGAAGTTCAGGGCCTCGTATTCGGCACCGTTATTCCATCGGTGCTCGCGCCCAATATCGCGCGCGAGGTGTCGCTGTTGCCGCAACTCCCCAAGGGGGTGCAGGCTTTCAGTGTCAGTCGTGCCTGCGCTTCCGCCAACCAGGCGATTACCGACGCTGCGGATCAGATCGCTCTTGGTCATCTCGACGTCGCCATTGCTGGGGGCTCTGAGTCGCTCTCCAACATTCCCATTCTACACGCGCAGGGTTTCGCGGAATCTCTGGTACTCGCGTCGAAAGCCAAATCATTAGCTGGTCGCCTGAAGGCGTTGTCGCGTATTCGGCCCAAGGATCTCATTCCAGTGACTCCTGCGATCGCGGAGCCTTCGACCGGCGAGACGATGGGCCAGTCGGCAGAGAAGATGGCGAAGCTCAACTCGATCCCGCGCGAGGAGCAGGATCATTTCGCGCTTCGCTCTCATCGCCTTGCAGCAGCTGGTACTGCTGATGGCAGACTCACCGCGGAAATTATGCCGGTCTACGTTCCGCCAAAATTCGAGAACGTAATCACGAGCGACAATGGCATTCGCGAGGACACCAGCTACGAGCAGCTCGCCGCTCTCAAGCCGGTGTTCGACAGGAAGTATGGTTCCGTGACCGCTGGGAATTCATCTCCGCTGACAGATGGCGGAGCCTGCGTGCTCCTCATGAGCGAAGAGAAGGCCCGTGCGCTTGGTTACCCTCCGCTCGGAATTATTCGCTCCTATGCGTATGCTGCTCTCGATCCTGGTGAGCAGCTCCTTCAGGCTCCGGTGCTGGCTGCACCGGTCGCTCTCAAGCGTGCAGGACTCTCGCTCAAGGACATAGACCTCGTCGAGATGCACGAGGCGTTCGCCGCACAGGTGCTGTCCAACCTCAAAGGCTTCGAGTCGAAATACTGGGCAGAGCGCGCCGGGTTTTCGCAGCCCGTCGGCGAAGTCGACAGGGCCAAGCTCAACGTGATGGGCGGATCTATCGCAATCGGACACCCGTTCGGTGCGACGGGTGCGCGCATCACGACGACACTTCTCAACGAATTGCGCCGGCGTGGCGGACAATTCGGTCTTATGACTGTGTGTGCCGCGGGCGGGATGGGATTCGCGATGGTTGTGGAGCGCACTCGATGAGCTCGACTGAAGTCACGATCGGAGGTCTCGTCGGAACGCGCTGGAAGCCGGCGCTTTCCGTTGAAGTCACCGACGGCATCGCTGTGATCACGTTCGACCTGCCGAATGAGTCCGTGAACAAGCTCAATCGCGCGGTGAAGGACGAATTTGTCGCGCTTGTTAGCCGGCTCGAACAGGATACTACCGTCCATGGCGCCGTCTTCATAAGTGGGAAGCCGGATGTGTGGATCGCAGGAGCGGACATCGAAGAATTTCTCGCGCTCAAGACTGCAACCGATGCTGAGCGTTTGAGCCGCGATGGCCAGATGCTGTTGGACTCAGTCGAACGGCTCCGCATTCCAATCATCGCCGCCATCCACGGGGCGTGTCTCGGCGGCGGTCTGGAGACGGCGCTTGCGTGCCGTTATCGGATTGCGACTGATCATCCGAAGACGATCCTCGGCCTGCCTGAAGTCCAGCTCGGACTGATTCCAGGTGGCGGAGGAACGCAACGACTTCCGCGCAGAGTTGGTCTGACCAACGCGTTGGATTTGATCCTCACGGGGAAAAACGTTCGTGGGAAGAAAGCGCTCCAGCTCGGACTGGTCGACGAGCTCGTGCATCCGTCCATCCTTCGCACGATCGCCATCCAGCGCGCGCACGAAGTCGCGGAAGGTCGACGCAAGAGTGAGAGCCACAGCGGTGGAGTGAAAGGCCTGCTGCTCGACGCCAATCCGGCGGGGCGCGCGATTGTCTTTCGCAAGACGCGCGAGCAGACGATGGCGAAATCGCGCGGCAATTATCCAGCGCTGATCGCGGCGATCGACGCCGTCGCGGCCGGATACGAGAAAGGGCCGGCGCACGGATATCGGCAGGAGTCCCGACTGTTCGGCGAGATGGCGATGACCGATGTCTCCCGCCAGCTGATTTTCTTGTTCTTCGCGACAAACGACCTGAAAAAGGATCCTGGTGTCGAGCCTTCGCACCATCCGAATCTCCCGGTGTCGGCCTTCGACCCGTTGCCCGTCGAGAAGATCGCGATCATCGGCGCTGGATTCATGGGCGCGGGCATCGCATCGATTGCCGTTCAGCACGGCAGTCTCGTTCGACTCAAGGACGCGGATCACGCGCGCGTCGCCAAAGGCTACGCCGCCGTTCGCGAAGTCCTCAAGGAACGCCTGACTAAAAAGCAGATAACCAAAGTCCAGTACAGCGACTACATGGCTCTGCTCGGCGGCACCGTCGACTATTCGGGATTCGGCAACGTCGATCTCGTCATCGAGGCAGTGTTCGAGGATCTTGCAGTGAAGCACCAGGTGCTGCGCGAGACTGAAGCGTCGATCCGTCCGAGCGCAATCTTCGCGACGAATACATCCACGATACCGATCGGGCTGATTGCGCAGGCGTCCAGTCGACCGGAGCGAGTTATCGGAATGCACTTCTTCTCTCCGGTGCACAAGATGCCTCTGCTGGAGGTCATCACCACTCCGCAGACGTATCCGCAGGTGACTGCGACAGTCGTCGCGTACGGAAAAAAGCTGGGAAAAACCGTAATCGTCGTGAATGACGGACCGGGATTCTATGCCAACCGCATACTCGCCCCGTACATCAACGAAGCCGGAATTCTCCTCGATCAGGGCGTCGCGATAGACATCATCGACAAGGCGCTGGTTGATTTTGGATTTCCGGTCGGGCCGATTACCCTGATCGACGAAGTTGGTCTCGATGTCGCGACGAAAGCCGGCAAGATCATGGCGGAAGCCTACCCGGACAGGATGCAGCCGGCGAGATCGATCCAGGCCGTGGTGGCCGCCGGCCGGCTTGGTCGGAAATCGAGCAAAGGATTTTACAGCTATGACAAGGAGGGAAAGAAGGGCGACGTCGATCCCTCCGTCTACGCACTCTTTCTGGCGCCCGGAAATATCCCCGCCGTGCAAACGATCACATCCGCTGACGCCGAGACGCCGGTCCGCGCTGAGATGCCGTCCGTGCAAATCCAGCAGCGCACGGTTCTCGCAATGCTGAACGAAGCAGTCCGATGCCTGAGCGATGGCATCATCCGCTCACCGCGAGACGGCGACGTCGGAGCGGTTTTTGGAATCGGCTTTCCTCCGTTTCGGGGCGGACCATTCAGATACATGGATACGCTCGGAGTGAAAATCGTCGTGCAGCGACTGGAAGACCTCAACGCGCGCTTCCCGGGCAGATACGAGCCGGCAGATCTCCTCCTGGACATGGCTCGACAAAATCAATCATTCTACTCGCACGAGCGCGTGTGAGAGGTAGAGTAGCTCCCGTAATGCGCCTTCCTGGTATCGCTGCTGGCTCAGCGCTGTGTCTAGCCGCCTGTAGCTCTTTGCCGCCAGGTCCGCCCTCTCCCGCTTCTTACCCGAGGACGCGAGCGGAGCGCACTGGCTATCTCGAGACCTCGCGCTACGCAGACGTAACACAATTTCTGGATTCGCTAACGAGGCTGCGCGCACCGATCATAGTCGGCTCCATTGGGAAGACCAACGAAGGGCGCGACATACCCTACGTGATCGCATCGCGTCCGCTCGTCTCGACACCGGCGCAGGCGAAAGCACTCGGGCGTCCGATCGTCTACGTGCAGGCGAACATCCACGCCGGCGAGATCGAGGGAAAGGAAGCGCTGCTCGCGCTGATTCGCGATCTGACCTTTTCCGCATCGCCGAACGCCCTGGACTCGATCGTACTGATCGCCGTACCCATCTACAACGCCGACGGCAACGAGCGCTTTGCGTCGCAATCGGTGAATCGCAGAGAACAGAACGGGCCCGAGATGGTTGGCACGCGGGCCAACGCGCAGAATCTGGATCTCAATCGCGACTATGTGAAAGCCGAAGCTCCAGAGACTCGAGCTTCGCTCGCGATGTTCAATGCGTGGGATCCCGATGTCTTCGTCGATCTCCACACGACGGACGGAAGCTTTCACGGATACGCACTCACTTACTCTCCGTCGCTGAGTCCTGCGGCGGTGTTCGGCGGAGTATATGCCCGGGATTCGCTGCTTCCTGTTTTGCGGGAGCGGATGCGAACGCGCGACGGCTTCGAAGTCTTCGACTACGGCAACTTCGTCGACGACGAACCCGGCCTGGTTGCGGATTCCAGCGTTCATCAGGGGTGGGCGACATATGATTCGCGGCCGCGGTTCGGAACCAATTATTTCGGAATCCGCGGCCGCATCGCCATTCTCAGCGAAGCCTATTCCCACGACACGCTGCAACGTCGCGTGGCATCTACCTATGCATTCGTAAAGGAGATCCTCTCACTCGTCGCCGAAAGGAGTGCGGCGATCAGATCCCTGAGCGCGCGCGCCGACAGCCTGCCGATGGCGTGGGGAAGATCACCCGATTCAGTTCAAATGGTAGCGATACGGTCGGAGCTCATCGCCACTCCCAAGATGGTCGACGTCATCCGCGAGGACCTCGAGAAGACCGGTGATTCGTCCCTCACTCAGCCGGGAGTGCCGCGCGGCGAGCGACGCACTGGACGATTCCGCACGATCCGGATGCCGGTTTACGACAGGTTCACGTCGACGCTCGATCGATTGCCGCCCGCGGCATATGTCATCGCGCCCGAAGACGGCGCGGTAGCCGCTCTGCTTCGGCTGCACGGACTTCGCGTCGACGAATCCGACTCGGCGTGGACGGCGCGCGGTGAGTCGTTCGTAATCGATTCCGTGGTGACCAATCAGCGCGCGTTCCAGGGTCACCACGAGGTGCGTCTCAAAGGACACTGGGAGCGCGGAATCCAGTCACTGGCGGCGAAGTCGTTCATCGTGTCGACGGCGCAGCCCCGCGGCGCGCTCGCCGTGTATCTGCTGGAGCCGGAGAGCGACGACGGTCTCACAACCTGGAATTTCTTCGACCCGCAGCTTCAAAAGGGCGGCAGGTATCCAGTGAGACGCATCTTCGATTTGCGACGGGGCCGCGGCGCCGCGCAGAAACGCTCTTCGGTATCGTCAGACCGGTCACCCGAGAACTAATGCTCCGCAGCGCACTGCTTTATTTGTCGGAGCAGAAGCGGATCTTTCGATTCGTCCGCAACAACAGACTCGCGAAAAGCTTTGCCAACCG
>DASQPS010000097.1:0-3466 GCA_035643845.1 Gemmatimonadaceae bacterium
GCGAACCAAATTTTTGGCGTGGCGGATTACAAGAGGCTTCTTGTGTGGCGGAAGGCGCACGCTCTTGCGCTCAACGCGCATCGCGCGGCTCACAACATGCGCGGCAGCGAGTTTGCCGCTTTTCGAAGTCAGATCTCCCGCTCGGCTTTCTCGATTCCCGCGAACATCGTGGAGGGGCGAGAGCAGCGGGCTGAGACGGGGTTCGCAAGATACCTTCGCATCGCACTCGGTTCCACTACCGAACTCGAGTACCATCTCCGCGCCGCCAGGGATATTGACGCCCTCGCGGAAGACGACCACGCCGCACTCTCAGAACAGGTGACGGAAGTGAGAATGATGCTGCACGGTCTTTTGCGCCGCGTGGAACCGAAAGTCCAAAAGACCTAATCGCCACGCCGAAAAGTCAAATATGCCCGCAGCTGGCCGCTGGTAGCTTCGGGCTGGTAGCTGGCAGCTTAAGCTGGCAGCCAGACGTGCGCCAGCTTAAACTGGCAGCCGTGCGCGGGTCATCGAAGCCGCCCATCCCGTACGGGCAACCGTTGAAGATGATCTGGCGGATTTGCGCCCGCTTCCCCACTATATGTTCCGACGAGGAAATGCCGGTTTCGGCAAGTCATCGCTTTTTTGCTTGTCGCCTCTTTCGTGGGGCGCTTACCAGGTCAGGGGGATAAAAGATGAGGATTAGTCGATCGGCAGCAGCAGCTGGAATGATTTTGGTGCTCGGCGGGTTGAACGCGTGCGGCAGCGATAATACCGTCTCACAGTTTGCTCCGGTGACGCCGAAGACCCTCGCGGTAAACGGCGGGGACAAGCAAACGGGATTCACCACTGACACGCTGAACACTCAGGTAAGCGTCTCGCTCAAAGATGCGAGCGGGCTCCCCGTTATCGGCTCGCCTGTTGTGTGGACGGTGACCGGCGGCGGCGGGAAGGTTTCCAATGCGAACGGTTCGACGAACGCCTTTGGTGTGGCGAGTACGATCTGGACCCTCGGTGACGGGCCCGGCGCCCAGACACGAAGCGTGGCCTCGAAGCTCGTGCCCACGCTAACAGCGGCATTCTCGGCAACGGCCGTGTCGCCGAACTTCGCGATCGAATCTGGTAACAACCAGACAGCCGCCGCGAGCGACACGGTCGCGAATCCGTTGAAGATTCTCGTAACCGATGCGAGTGCGGCCCCCGTCAAAGGCGCGCGCGTTGATTTCGCGGTGGCCTCGGGCGGAGGATTCTTCACTACGGCTGACTCCGCGAAGACGACCTCGGTGACGACAGACACCAAAGGCGAAGCTTCGATCGGCTGGGTCCTCGGCCCAAGCATCGGAACGCAAACCGCCACCGCCAAAGTGGGGACGGCAACGTCGGTCACGTTCACAGCGGTCGCAAATTAGCGTCGCAACCACATAACAAAAGGCCGCCGCGGAATTCGCGGCGGCCTTTTGCGTTTCTGGTTCTGGATTACGGACTAATTGACGCCCGCTTCCCTCTCAAGCTCCAACAATCCGTCGCGCCACATAGTAAATGGCGCATCCCAGAAAAAAGCTGATGGGCAACCGCCATTCTCTCTTCCCCTGAAACTCGGGAACGAGATTCGATGCCCCGACGTAGAGCGTCACTCCTGCTGCGAGTGGGAGTCCGTACTGTCCGAGTAGTGGGATCTGGAGTGTGAGAAGCGCGCCGAGGAGGCTCGAGACCGCCAAGGCGACACTCGAGGCGAGCGCGGCGCGGCGCGTTTCGCCTGACGCCAGAAAGAGACTCGATATTGCGAGACCCTCGGGCAGCTTGTGCAGCAGGATCGCCAGGAACACGAGTAGGCCAAGTGCCTGGCTCACGCCGAATCCGCTGGCGATGGCGACTCCGTCGACGAACGTATGGAGTATCAACCCTGCCAGCGCCGAGAAGCTCACCATCTTCGAGACGTGGTGCACTTCTTCGCCGAAATGGAAATGCGGTGCGAGGGTGTGCTGTGTCAGATGGACGAGGAGATACCCAATCAATATCACCAGCGCTGCGGACTCGCCGTGAAATCGAATCGCGTCGGGAGTGAGATCCAGCAGAGCGACCGAGATCATGAATCCCGCCGAGAGCGCGACCATGTTTTCGAGGGCGCGGACGCTCCAGTTCGAGCGGGAGACGACCGCCGCGGCGCCGATTACGTTGGCGCTCGCCGCGACCGCGGTGTAGAGCAGCGCGGTCGCGTTCACTTATGGATTCACGCGCTCTTGATCGAGAGCCGCTCCGCCGCCGCTGCCACTGCGTCGCTCAGGGCCGGAGCCGGCGCTCGTTCCCACGAGGAGATTCCCCACAGCCGGTCCTCGAGCGTCGCCCGCTCCTCGAGGTTCATGCTCGTGAGAAGATAGACCCACCGATCGGATCTCGAGTAAATGAACAGCTCGAGCTGCGGGGTGAGAGTGAGCTGATCCTCCGCGGTGTACAGCGTGATCTCCACTCCGCCGTAGGTCGCGAGCGGAACCTTGAGACGCGCGACGGCGTCACGGACATCGGGAAGCGCCATCGATTGACCCGCCCACGTCATCTGCGAGCGCATGTCCTGGATGAAGACGTCGACCGCCGGCGCCATGAGCTCGCTCAGAGTGTAAAACAGATCCACCACGCGCTCCGCGTTCGCGACAACTTTTGCTTCGTAGACGTCGCCGTTGCGGGTAAAGGTGAAGCCGTCGTGGCCCGAGCGGAAACGCTTCCAGACGGTCGAATCGGGTGTGCGGCTGCGGAATAGCATCGGTTACACTGTGGGTGGGGACGTTAGGTCGCGCTCAGCTTCTTGCCAGGCGCACGAGATCCGTCCGGTTGTTGAGCGCTGGATTATTTATAACCGCTTCGAGAAGCTTCCGTAATGTCGTACCCACCTCGATTCCACGTATCCCAAGCTGCTCCAGATCGGTGCCGTCGATCGCGAGATCCGCAATCTCGATCGCATCCTTGTACGCAATGTTGATCGCACGCTTGTAGGTCGCTGCCACCGTCTGCTTGTAGGGCGCTGGCTCCCCCGCATCCCGAGCCGCCCACCAGAATGCATCCGCCAGACGCAATAAAGGGGCAAGACGCGTGCGCCCAACGCTCGCCGCCCACGGTCTGATCACCACGCTCGGCGGCGTCCGGTCGCCCCACGGGTCCGCAGCGTACCGCTCCTCCGCCTTGAGCAGCTCGCGAGTCATCCTTGGCCCCAGCTCGTGCCACCGATCCACCAGCAGTCCAATCCACTCCGTCTCGCTATTCGAGAATCGGAGGTCTTTGAGGATCTTGCGAACGCTGGCCGGAGGAACCGAGGCGAAAAGTGCGGCGATGCGCGTCGATCTCCGGGCTGGACGCCGCGGCAGAAGCGGACGACGCAGATGATCGAGCGGCTTGAGCTGACGGTCCGTCACTCTGGCCAACGCGGGAATCAGGGTCTCGAACGCGCCGCTCTCCCGCCACTTCGCGAACGCCTGGCTCGGCATACGCACCTGAT
>DASQPS010000098.1:0-2455 GCA_035643845.1 Gemmatimonadaceae bacterium
GGCCATTCTTGTCGAGGGGAATAATCTGGACAACGCGTTGCTCTCTAGCGCCGGAACCCTGACGACGAACGTCACATCGACCGGCGGCGGATGTACGATCCCGCTGCCGCCGTATGCGAAGAGCGCGACGTGCAGCATTGCGGATTTTCAGGAAGACGGGAGCTTTTCGCTCGAGCCCCTGGATGGCGGAGCCACGCACGTTGTCACGATCTCACAACAGACTCTTCACGGAATCTGGGAGTCAATTACGGAGACGCAGCCGGTGACCCTCACCGGTGCTGTCAGAAGCGCGGTCCGCGTGGATGCGCTCAGGTATGGTTTGGCGAAAGGTCTGGCTGGGCTAAGCCGGTAGCGGCGCCGCGTAGATTCCGGGCGCGTCGGGTCCCGGATTTCTCCGCATGTACATCCAGATTGCCCCACCAATTGCGAACAGCAGAGCAATCACCTGCGCGGTCGTGAACGTTCCAAAAACGAAGCGGTCGTCCTTCGCGCGCAGGAACTCCATGAAAAACCTCTCGATCCCCGCGAGAAGACAGTACACGCCGAACAGCCATCCTTCCGCGTGCTTGTGGTTGCGCAACCGCCAGAGGATCAGAAACATCACGAAGCCCAAGGCGACTTCGTAGAGCTGAGTCGGATAAACTGACAGGACCTGATTGGGCGAAGCGAGCGCCGGAGCTGGAATGTGAAAGAGCTCGGTCATGTTCGCGACCGTCGACGGAGGGGCGCCGTTCGGAAAGCTCACCGCGCCGAATCCGGTGAACGGTCGGCCGTAGTCATCGCCCACCGCCCAGCATCCCGTGCGGCCAATGGAATAAGCGGCCGCGATTGCGATCCCAGCGACATCGCTGACGCGAGTGAAGCTCAGATGCTTGTATCGAATTACCAGGTAGCAGGCGAGTATTCCACCGAGCAGTCCGCCCCAGAAAACGAAGCCCGCGCGACTGAAGAGCGCGCTGGCGTCGTGCATCAGAATGGCGTAGTAGATCTTGCCGCCAAGTAGTCCGCCGATGACAGCGGCAAAGACGAGATCGCCGACAGGCTCGGGGTCGCGTCCTCTGCGGGCGAGCTCTCGCTGGGTGATTATCTGCGCGATGACGAACGCCATGAGGACGGCGAGGCCAAATCCGGTGAGCTGCAATGGCCCGACGTCGTACGACAGCGGGTGATGAACTATCGATGCAAAGATCATTTTCATTTGTGGTTCAATCTAGGCGGCGGCGAGTCCGGGGATAGGGCAACTTGCGTAAGCGTTCAGGTCGAGACCCGAGCGCTCGCCGCGCTCGAACCTGAAGAATGCCGCGCGAGCAATCATCGCGGCGTTATCGGTGGCGAGCCGCGGCGTTGGTGTGAAGACGGTGATTCCATCCTTGCCGAGCGTCGCGCGCATTGCATCTGCGAGAGTGCGGTTGCAGGCGACGCCCCCGCCCAGAACCACTCGCTCGCGGGAGAATGCGTTCGCGCCGCGACGCGTCTTCTCCACCAGAGTCTCGATGAGGGAATCCTGAAATCCGCGCGCGATGTCCGTCTTGTCGGCCTCGATATTGTCAGATCCGCGGACTGCATTCAGGACCGCCGTTTTGAGACCGCTGAACGAGAAATCGTAATAGTCGTCGTCCTCTGCCAGAGCGTTCTTGCGAAGCATCGGTCTGCCGAACCTGAAGCGACCCGACTTGCCGTCGCGAGCCAGCGCCTCGACATAGCGTCCGCCAGGATAAGGAAGACCGAGCAACTTGGCCACCTTGTCGAAGGCTTCTCCAGCGGCGTCGTCACGAGTTGCGCCCAGCAGGCGATACGTTCCCCACGACTCAACGTCGAGGAGAAGGGTGTGTCCTCCCGAGATCAGGAGCGCCGTGAAGGGCGGAGATGCGTCGCGGTGTTCCAGAGCCGCGGCGAAGAGGTGTCCTTCCATGTGGTGGACCCCGAGGAGCGGGATGTCACGCGAGAAGGCGAGGGCTTTGCCGTAGCTCACGCCGACGAGCAGTGCGCCGACGAGACCTGGGGTGTTAGTGACTGCGATTGCGTCGAGCTCGCTCAGCTCAGTGTTCGCCTCGACGAGGGCGCGCTCGACAACAGGCACGATGCTCGTGAGGTGAGCTCGCGACGCAATCTCGGGCACGACGCCGCCGAACACTCGATGGACGTCCTGCGAGAGAATCACGAGCGATTGCTGCACGACATCGTCGCCTTCACCGCTCAGCACGGCGGCTGACGTTTCGTCACACGATGTCTCTATACCGAGGATTCGCGTCACTCTGGACCTCTTTGCAACCCGATCGGTGAACCACGCATCTAGTTCGTTCGCTCGGCAAGCAGCCTGTCGACGAGCGCACGCGCGTCGGGTGAATCCCAGTTCGTCGCAGACATCAGCTTTCTTCTGATTACTCCGTCCTTTCCGAGGATGAACGTCTCCGGATATCCCGTGACATCGTACAGCTGAGAAATCTTTCCCTGA
>DASQPS010000099.1:0-6623 GCA_035643845.1 Gemmatimonadaceae bacterium
CGGGAACGATACGGGCAACGATACCCTTGTTGCCGTGACGTCCGGCCATCTTGTCGCCGACAGAGACCTTTCTCTTCTCGGCCATGTAAACCTTCACGAGCTGGATGACGCCCGGCGGCAGCTCGTCCGGCTGCAGCACGCGGTCGATTCTCTCTTCCGCCTTCTCCTCGAGCTTGGCTTTTTCGTCGTTGGCCAAATCGATGATAGAGCGGACGCGCTCGTTCATCTTCTTGTCTTCGACGCGGAAGGTCTTGAGATCGATCGAGCTGATCTTGAGATCCTTGAGCATCTGCGCCGTAAGCTTGGTCCCGGCGGGAATCGCTTCCTCGACGGTGCCCGACTTGAGCGCGAGTGAAACAGTCTGACCTTCGAGCAGATCCATGAGCTCGGTGTCGCGCACTTCGTTGACGCGGATTTTTTCCTCGCCCTCGAGACGACGAATGTCACCGATTCTCTCGCCGCGATCCTTCTCGACGACCTGGTCTTCTATGCGCGAGAAAATCTTGACGTCGATTACGACGCCTTCCATCCCCGGCGGAACTTTGAGGGACGAATCTTTCACGTCCTTCGCCTTCTCACCGAAGATTGCGGTGAGCAGCTTCTCTTCCGGAGAAAGCTCGGTCTCGCCCTTCGGCGTGATTTTGCCGACGAGAATGTCGCCCGGCTTCACGTGCGCGCCGATGCGAACTATTCCGCGCTCGTCGAGATCCGACAGCGCTTCCTCGGCCACGTTCGGAATTTCACGCGTGATTTCTTCCTGGCCACGCTTGGTGTCGCGCACGTGCAGCTCGAGCTCCTGAATGTGGATCGACGAATAGACGTCGTCCTTCACCAGTCTCTCGGACAGCACGATCGCGTCCTCGAAGTTGTGTCCGTACCACGGCATGAACGCCACGGTGACGTTGGCCCCGAGTGCGAGCTGTCCCATTTCGGTCGAAGCGCCGTCAGCCAGGACTTCGCCGGCTTTGACCTTTTGTCCCGCTCTTACGATTGGGCGCTGGTTCAAAGCGGTGTCCTGGTTGGTGCGCCAGTATTTCTTGAGGCGATACCGGTCGTGCTGCGTGAGTCTCGCGAGCGGCCGATCTGAATCTTTCTTGCCACGCTCCGAAGCGCCCGTGTCGACGATGATCTCGTCGGCGGTGACGCTCGTGATCGTTCCCGCACGGCGCGCGATGACGACCGCGCCCGAGTCGCGAGCCACCTTCTCCTCGAGTCCGGTTCCGACGAGCGGAGTCTGCGGATTGAGAAGCGGAACTGCCTGGCGTTGCATGTTCGAGCCCATCAACGCGCGGTTGGCGTCGTCGTGCTCGAGGAACGGAATCAGCGCCGCGGCAATCGAGACGAGCTGCTCTGGAGCGACATCCATGTAGTCGATGCGCTCAGGAGCGGTGAGTGGAACGTCACCGCGCTGGCGGCAAAGCACCAACTCGTCGACGAAGGTTCCGTCTTCGTTCAGACGAGCGTTCGCTTGAGCGATGATGACATCTTCCTCGCGATTCGCATCGAGCCACTCGATGTCGCCAGTGACTTTGCCGTTCTTGACGACGCGATACGGAGTTTCGACGAAGCCGAGGTCGTTGACCTGAGCAAAGCACGCGAGCGACGTGATGAGTCCGATGTTCGGACCTTCAGGCGTCTCGATTGGGCACATGCGCCCGTACTGCGAATAGTGGACGTCGCGCACCTCGAATCCGGCGCGCTCACGAGTGAGTCCGCCAGGTCCCAACGCCGACAGACGACGCTTGTGCGTCAATTCCGCGAGTGGGTTCGTCTGGTCCATGAACTGTGAGAGCTGCGACGAGCCGAAGAACGCCTGGATGACAGCGCTCACGGTGCGCGCATTCACCAGATCGTCGAGAGAAATCTTCTCTGGATCGGTGTTGATCGACATGCGCTCCTTGACCAGGCGCGCCATGCGCGAGAGGCCGACGGAGAACTGATTCGCGATCAGCTCGCCCACCGAGCGAATGCGGCGGTTGCCGAGGTGATCGATGTCGTCCGTGTAGCCGCGACCTTCATGCAATTCAACGAGGTAGCGGATGATCGCGACGAAATCTTCCTTGGTGAGAACCGTCTCGCTGGCGGGACGGTTCGTCATGAGGCGCTGATTGATCTTGTAACGACCGACACGACCGAGATCGTAGCGCTTGGGCGAGAAGAACAATCTCTCGAGCGCCTGACGCGCGGTCTCGCGATTCGGCGCGTCGCCCGGCCGGAGCAGCGAGTAGATCTGCTTGAGCGCCTCTTCGTCGGTGTGAGTCGGATCCTTCGCGAGCGTGTTCTTGATCAGCATCGACTCGGCGCGGCCCGACGTAACGAAGACCTGCACCTTGTTGATCTCGTTCTTCCGCAGCTTCCGGATGAGCGTATCAGTGAGAGTATCACCGACATCGGCAATGACTTCGCCCGAATCCGGATCGACGGCATCGACGGCGACGACACGACGCACTGGTCTCTCGCCGCGCTCGATCGCGTCGACTTCGTCGCGGAGATCGATCGTGGTGTACGACGCGAAGACCTTGACCTTGTCGATGTTGAGGCGACGCAGACGATTGAAGACTTCTTCGGTGAGCTCGTCACCTTCCTTGACGAGAAGCTCAGACTCCTCGCGCTCCAACGCAGCGCGCGCCTTCTTGGTCTTTAGCTTCGGGGCCTCTGGGTTGTGGGTAGTTCCAGCCAGAGTGATGTCCTCGGCGATGATGGCACCGAGAACCTCGCGCTGATCGACGCGACTTTCGCGCTTCTTCACCAGATCGAGCTCGCGCACCGCGAAGAACAGGCGGAGAATCTGCGAATTCGTGCCGTAACCGAACGCGCGAAGGAGAGCCGTCGCCGGGAACTTCTTCTTCTTGTCGATGTGCACGTAGACGACGTCGTGGATGTCGACCGTGAACTCGACCCACGAGCCGCGGAACGGGATGATGCGCGCGGAGATGAGGCGCTGTCCGTTCGGGTGTGTCGACTCTTCGAACACAACGCCGGGCGAGCGGTGCAGCTGACTCACGATGACGCGCTCGGCTCCGTTGATGACGAAAGTGCCGAGTGGAGTGAGGAGCGGAAGCTCACCGAGATAGACTTCTTTCTCGATGATGTTCTTCGGCCGCTTGACGCCCGTTTCGGTCGTCTCGAAGACGATGAGCTGGAGCGTCGCCTTGAGCGGCGCGGAGTACGTCATGTCGCGCTCGATGCACTCGGCCACGGAGTACTTGGGCTCGCCAAGAGCGTAGCTCTTGAACTCTAGCGAGAAGTTCTCGTGGACGTCCGTGATCGGGAACAGGTCCTTGAAGACGCGCTCGAGTCCGATGTCCTCGCGATTCTGAGAGGCTGCGTCAAGCTGCAGCAGCGACTCGAAGGCGCGGGTCTGGATGTCGAGGAGATGGGGCATCTCCATCCCCTGGTCGAGCTTGGCGAATGAAATCTGTTTCATCAATTCAGGCATGGATCACCTACAGGCGCAAATAGCCCCGCGGCCGTCACTCGCGAATTTTTCGCGGATCCGGAGCGGAGCGACTTCAAAACTTCGGTTGTACTACGTGCGGTTGGTGTCGGGATCATCAGCTGTCGAGTGAGAGTAACGGCCAGTGGGAGACGGATGAGAGGTGTCGGCCTAGGCGGCGTTCCGCGTAGCAAGAGACTCGCGCGCGCCGTTGCAGTTTGCGCGCGAGGCTCGATGCGTGTAAGCGGATCGCCGCCGTAGTCGATACCTCTCGTCCGTCGACCGGCTCAGTTACTTCACTTCGACAGAAGCACCCTGCTCTTCGAGCTTCGCGCGCATGGCCGCGGCCTCGTCCTTGGTGACGCCGGACTTGACGACGCTCGGCGCACCATCGACGAGATCCTTGGCTTCCTTGAGTCCGAGGCCGGTCAGCTCGCGCACGACCTTGATGACCTGGATCTTCTTGGCACCTGCTTCCTTGAGCGTGACCGCGAACTCGGTCTGTTCTTCGGCTGCGGGAGCCGCGCCAGCGCCGGCGCCGCCGGCTGCCGGAGCACCGCCGCCCACTGGGGCCGCGGAGATCGTGACGTTGAACTTGGTCTTGAAAGCTTCGACAAGCTCGGAGAGCTCGAGGACCGACATGTTGCCGATTGCGTCGAGAATCTCGTCCTTACCCATAGAAGTTGCGGTTGCCATTGTATGTATTCTCCCTGGAAAAATTAGGCGCCTTCGCGCTGAGTCTTGAGCGCTTCGAGCGCCCCCACGAACATGTAAAAGATTCCGTTGAGCGCGCCGGCGAAGGCGGCCATCGGTGACTGCATGCCGGCGCCAAGATCGGCCAGCATTTGCTCGCGGGAAGGAAGCGACGCCATGCGCTTGACCTGCGCGTTGTCGATCACCTTGCCCTGGAGCATCCCGCCTTTTACGGAGGGCTTATCCTCGAATTCCTTCGCGAATTCGGTGAGCACTCTCGCTGCGGCGACAGGATCCTTACCGACGACGAGTCCGGTCGGTCCTCTCAGCTTGCTTCCGACGAGACCGCTCTCGTTAACCGCGCGAAGGGCCAGCGTGTTCTTGATGACCACGTAATCGACGCCAGCTCTTTTCAAGCGACGGCGAAGCTCGGTCATCCGCTTCACGTTGAGTCCCGTGAAGTCGGTGTAGTAGAGCGATTGCGCGCTCTTGAGCTTGTCCCTCAGGTCGGTGACGAGCTGCTCTTTCTCAGTTCTCTTCATCGGCTAGGTCCGGTAAGGTGTGATGTCGACGTTGACTCCGGGCCCCATCGTGCTCGAGACAGCGACGTTGCGGACGTAGACGCCCTTCGACGCGGCGGGCTTCGACCGAACGATTTGATCCATGAACGCTGCGAAGTTCGATTCGAGTGCCTCGGCTGAAAACGAAACCTTTCCGATTGCAGCGTGGACGTTTCCCGCCTTGTCGACGCGGTACTCGATTTTACCAGCTTTCACTTCGCGCACGGCCCTCGTGACGTCGAAGGTCACCGTTCCCGCTTTTGGATTCGGCATCAAACCGCGTGGACCGAGAATTCGTCCGAGTGCGCCGAGCTGACCCATTTGGTCAGGTGTGGCGATGAGGACGTCGAAATCCATCCAATTCTCTTTGATCTTCGCGAGGTACTCGGTTCCGACGTAATCGGCGCCTGCGGCCTCTGCCTCTCTGGCCTTATCACCGGCGGCGATGACGAGCACACGCACCGTCTTGCCGGTACCAGCTGGAAGGACGACCGTTCCGCGCACAGCCTGATCGGCGTGCTTCGGATCGACGCCCAGGCGTACGGCGACCTCGACAGTCTCATCGAACTTCGCGAACGCTGCCGATTTCACCAGCTCGATTGCCTGGCGCGCCTGATATCTGGTATCGACGTTCCGCTTCTCTGCGGCTGACTTGTACTTTTTGCCGTGTTCTTTCATCAGCCCTTCACCTCGATACCCATCGAGCGAGCGGCGCCGGCGACCATCGCCATCGCTGACTCGATCGAATCGCAATTCAGATCGGGGAGCTTGATCTCGGCGATCTTCTTGATTTGTGCTTTTGTAACTGAGCCGACCTTCGTGCGGTTCGGCACACCGGAGCCCTTCTCGATTCCTGCTTCCTTTTTCAGCAGAACGGCCGCTGGCGGCGTCTTGGTGATGAAGGAAAAGGATTTATCGGAGAAAATCGTGATCTCGACCGGGAGAATCGTATCCTGACCCTGCGTCCGAGCGTTGAACTCTTTGCAGAAAGCCATGATGTTGATTCCCTGGGGGCCGAGAGCGGTTCCCACGGGGGGCGCCGGGTTCGCCTTTCCTGCAGGGATCTGCAGCTTGACGAATCCAACTGCCTTTTTTGCCATGATACTCCTCAGTCGTTACTGTCTCGCCAGCATCCGGTTTCCCGGGACCCGCCGCGTTGCGGGTGAAAGGCCAGCGTCTGACTCCCACGATTTGATTTGACGTCGTAGTGGTATCCGACGGTGCGCTCCTCGCCTCATCGGCCGCCCCGCGCAAGGGCCATCACCTGCGGCGGGAGTAGCGCCGCTGTGACTCAGATCGTTCTCGTGCAGCCTCTAAACGTAAACCAGACTGGTGCTTTTTTGAAGGGGTGCGAAGAAATCGGGTTGGGACGGCCATTTCCGCGAACTACCGGCCCGAGCCGCCAGCTAAGCGACCAGCTATCCGCTCGAAGCAGTCAGCTGTTAGCTGCGGACGACGGGACGGGTCGAGTCGGCATTCCGTGAAATTGCAGTCGATCTCAGGATTCCAAAAGCAGTTCGTATAGGCGCGGGGAGGGCCGTCAGTGTCGTAGGCTGCTGGACGCTTCGAGCTTTCGGCAGGAAGCTGGCAGCTTGGGCTGTCAGCTTCCTTAGTAACCCTTGAGCTGAAGATAGTCGAGCTCGACGCTCGTTGGCCGCCCGAAGAGTGAAACCGATACCCTCACCTTCCCCTTATCGGGCAGGACTTCCTCGACCGTGCCGTTGAAGTCGGTAAAGGGTCCTTCGGTGATCGCGACCGCCTGGCCTACGAGGAAAGGAATCTCTTCCTTCACCACCTCCGGCTCTGACTCGTCGGCGACTCCGAGCAAGCGATTCACTTCCTCGGGGCGAAGTGGCTGCGGCAGCCGCTCGTGTCCGACGAACTTGATCACGCCCTGGATCCCGTTGATGGTGTGGGCGGTCTCCTGGTCCATC
>DASQPS010000100.1:0-3422 GCA_035643845.1 Gemmatimonadaceae bacterium
GTGGATTTCCAGGATCGACCGCGATCTGCGGAATCTGCTGCGCCTCGCGGAGGCCGAGGTGCTGCCAGGTTCGGCCGCCGTCAGAAGACTTGTAGACGCCGTCGCCAACGGAGAGATCCGGCCGCGGCAAACCCTCGCCCGAACCGACGTAGATGGTATTCGCATCTGAGGGGGCTATCGCAATCGCGCCTACCGACTGCGTCGGTTGTCCGTCAAAGATGGGATTCCACGTGCGTCCGGCGTCGTCAGTCTTCCAGACTCCGCCGTTCACCTGCGCCATGTAGAACGTATAGGGCCGGCTCGGATCGCCGGCTGCCGCGCGGGTTCGTCCGCCACGCAGCGGACCGATCGAGCGCCAGTGAAGCGCGCTTGAGAGATCCGGCACCTGCGCCAGCATCGTAGACGGCGACGCGATGAATGCGAAAGACAAAACGGTGACGAACGCGCGGCTGCGGAGGGCGCTGTATCTCATGGAAGGACGGGAGGGTGATTTATTTCTTGAGGTGAGGCTCGACGTGGATTTTCATGCAGCTCGGACAGATGCTATGACTGAATCGCGTCGAGGTGTGCTCGGAGATGTAGCCCTCGACGGTGTGCCAGTAATTTTCGTCGTCCCGGATTTTTCTACAGTAAGAGCAGATCGGCAGAATTTCCTGGAGTGTTCTCACCTCGGCCAACGCGTCCTGCAGCTCGGTCACGAGGCGTTCTCGTTCTTCCTCGGCTTGCTTGACCTCTGTGACATCACGAGCCACCGAGTAGATCACAGAATGCCCAAGGTCCGGCGCTGCGTTCCAGCGAAACCACCTGTACGATCCGTCCTTACAGAGGTAGCGATTCTCGAAGCCCACCGCTTGTCCTCCACCTCTGACAGTGGCGTTCTGATTCAGAGTACGCTCGCGGTCGTCCGGATGAACGAACTCGATGAATGGCCGCGACATCAGCTCGTCGCGTGTGAATCCTAGCGTTCGCTCCCACGCTGGATTGAGCCGGTTGAAGTATCCGTTGTAATCGAGAAAGCAAAGCAGGTCGATCGAGATCTCAAAAAAGCGGTCACCGACAGTGGTCTCGTCGGCGGCTTTCGGTGTCGTGGTTTTGGGCACTCCGCAATTTCGCTCGCCGTCCGCCACTTTTCAAACCGACCTCTCATGCGCGTTTCCGCCCGCGCTTGGCAGGGCGCAGCAAGTCTTCGACTCCTCCGGCCGTGATTCTGTACGAGACGAGCGGAAGCCACTCAGGAGTCGAACCGGAGATCACGACCGCCGCGTGGAGGACGTCGTTGCCCGCCTTGAGGTCCTTCCTGCTTCGGGCATGGATTGTCGCCAGCGTCTCGCCCTTTGTCACTCGATCACCTGGCTTGGCGGTGATTACGAATCCAACCGACGGATCGATCTTCTCCTCCATGTTGCGCCGGCCGCCGCCGAGAGCAATCACGCCGTAGCCGACAGCGCGAGGATCCACTGATTGTACGAAGCCGCCGCGCTCCGCAACGAATTCGGAGCGGTGAGGCGCCTTTGGAAGCAGCGCGGTATTGCGCACGACAGCTCTATCCCCACCCTGCGCCGCGACGAGCTGCTCGAATTTCTCGAGTGCCTTTCCGGAGCTGATCGCGGCGTCGAGCATCGCCAAAGCTCCCTCTCTGTTCGACGCGAGTCTCGACAGCAACAGCATCTCGGCTCCGAGTGCAAGCGTCACTTCGATGAGATCCTGCGGTCCCCCGCCGTTCAACACGTCGATTGCCTCGGAGACCTCCAGCGCGTTTCCGCACGCGAATCCCAACGGACGATCCATCGCCGTAACGAGTGCGACCACGGGACACGCGTGCTGCGCGCCGAGGTCTATCATCGCCTCCGCGAGCGCTATCTCGTCAGTCAGGTCCGGAAGGAACGCGCCCGAGCCACGCTTGATGTCGAGCACCAGTCCGGTAAGACTTTCCGCGATCTTCTTGCTCATGATGCTCGCGGCGATTAACGGAATCACTTCGACGGTCGCAGTCGCGTCTCGAAGTGCGTACAACTTTCTGTCCGCGGGAACGATCTCCTCGGTTTGACTGAGCATCGCGCAGCCGATGCTCGCTATCTGCGTTTCGGCCTCGGCGAGCGACAACGCGGTCCTGAAACCGGGGATCGATTCCAGTTTGTCCAGCGTCCCGCCCGTGTGGCCGAGAGCTCTGCCCGACATCATCGGAACGGCGACGCCGACGGATGCTATCAGCGGCGCCAGTATCAGTGAGACCTTGTCTCCGACGCCTCCGGTCGAGTGTTTGTCGATGCGCGGCACGCCAAGGCGTGAGAGGTCGAGCTGCTTGCCGCTTTCGAGCATAGCGTCCATCATCGCGTTCATTTCTGGCCGACCGAGGCCTCTGAAGTAAATCGCCATGAGTAGCGACGCGATCTGATAGTCGGGAACGTCGCCCGCCGTGTAGGCCAGTACGAGCTCTCTGATTTCGGACGGCTCGAGGCTCTCGCCATTTCGTTTGCGCTCTATGAGGCGAGGTACGATCATTTAGCTCCGGCCGGTGTATTGTCTCGCACTACGTTTTTCTTCCAATGCAATCGGAGTCCACATGCGTGCTTTGAGATACCTCTCGATCGGAATGCTGCTCGCCAGTTCTGTGGCCGGCGCGCAATCGGCCGCGGACCACATCGCGCTCGGCGACAAAGAATACGTCGCAATGAACGCTCCCGCCGCGCTCACGCACTACGAGGAAGCTATCAAAGCCGACTCGAATAATTACGAGGCGCTCTGGAAAGCTTCGAGGTCAGCGGTGGACCTCGGCACGGCAGAGCGGAACGATGAGAAGCGCGAGGCGGAATTCAAGAGCGCCGAAAGTTATGCGCGGCGTGCCGTCGCAGTGAATCCGGGAGATGCGGAAGGCCATTTCAACCTCGCCCGGGCGCTCGGGAAGAACGCGTTGACCCAGAGTCCGCGTTCGCGAATCAAGTATGCGACGGAGGTGCGGACCCAGGCGCTCGAATGTCTCAAGATCAATCCGAAGCACGCCGGGTGCCTGCACGTCATGGGAATGTGGAACGCCGAGGTGATGCGTCTCAACGGTTTCACGAGACTCCTGGCAAAAAACTTTCTCGGAGGAAAGATCTTCGACACGGCGAGCTGGGCGGAGGCGAGGCGCTACATGGAGGAGTCGGTAGCCAATGAGCCGAACCGAATCATCCATCATGTCGATCTAGGGGGTGTTTACCGCGATATGGGCGAGAAGGACAAGGCCCGCGAGCAGTACCAGATAGCTATGAAGCTGCCCAACGCCGACTACAACGATAGGCAGTACAAAGCACAGGCGGATGCCGCGTTAAGGGCGGAGTAGCGGGAAGCGGTGAGAGGACCGAGGACGCGGACTAACTGCATCGACGATTGCGGACTGCTGAGGACGGAGGACGCGGACCAACGGCATCGACGATTGCGGA
>DASQPS010000101.1:0-11067 GCA_035643845.1 Gemmatimonadaceae bacterium
CTGTTTCGGTCGAGTTCGCTACCGGCAACGCAACGGGCGGAACGATCTCGGCCGGCGACGACGAAGACGGAGCCGCGGGAAGCAGGTCCTGCTGAACGCCCTGCTTTTCGCGAATCCATTTTTCGAGCGCGATACCGATCGCATCCGGGACAGACAGCACCTTGTTGGGTCCGAGCCCGATTGCCTTGTCCGATGCAATCCCGCGCAACTGGCGGTGCACCTCCCGA
The DNA here is from genome assembly GCA_035643845.1 of Gemmatimonadaceae bacterium. GTDB lineage: Bacteria > Gemmatimonadota > Gemmatimonadetes > Gemmatimonadales > Gemmatimonadaceae > UBA4720. Next base: position 228 of record DASQPS010000101.1, read on the forward strand.
ATGGGAATTCCGGAACGGAGGGCGAGTGATATAAGCCGTCCCATGGCTTCCGCGTCGGCCATTGCTGCGCCGCCTGCCTTGCCGAGGTTGATGAAAACCTCGAACGGCTGACCACGATCGTCCTCGGTAATGTTGAGGAACATGGTGCCGAGGGGCGTTTCGATGCGCGTGGTGATGCCGCGCAGCGTGTCCGGGCGAGCTCTCTTGGCGCGACGCTGGAGATTTTCCGCTTCGGCATCGAACAAAGCCTGCTTCAGACGAGTGTTCTCTGCCTCGAGCTCCGCGATCGTTCCATGCAGCTCGCCGCGCTCGGCACGCGCATCCGCCAGGCCGTCGCGGTCCGCCTTCGCCTGTTCGGTCGCACCTGTCGATAGCACCTGATTGTCGCGCGAGCCGTCGCGGTAGACTGTGACGCCCTTGCATTTAAGCTCGTAGGCAAGCTCGTAGATTGCCCGCACATCTTCGGGCGTCGCGGCATGGGGAAAATTGGTCGTCTTGGAGATTGCGGAATCGCAATTCTCCTGGAAGGCGGCCTGCATCCGCACGTGCCATTCGGGCGTGATGTCGTGCGCCGTTACGAACACCTGCTGCCACTGCTTCGGCACCTCGTCGAAATGGATGTGACCCAGTCTCGCGATTTTTTCCATCAGCTCTTCCGAGTACCAGCCTTCTTTCTTCGCGATGGCGACGAAATCTTCATTCACGTCGGGCATCTGCACCCCTGCCTGATTGCGCATGAACGCGATCGCGAAAAGCGGCTCGATTCCGGAGGAACAGCCGGCGATGATGGAGATAGTTCCCGTCGGGGCGATTGTGTTGACGTTGCAATTGCGCAGCATCTGCATAGGGCGAACACGATTGCCCTTTGCGTCGCGCGCGCAGGTCTCGTCCGGACCCCAAATGGATCGCGCCCACTCGGGGAACGGGCCACGCTCGTTCGCAAGCCTCTCGCTCTCGCGCTTCGACTCGACGTCAATGAATTTCTGCAGCTGACGACCGAACTCGACCCCTTCGGCGGAGTTGTAGGCGATGCCGAGGCGGACGAGCGCGTCAGCGAAGCCCATCACGCCGAAGCCGATGCGCCGGATTCTCTTGGACAGCGCGTCGATCTCGGGCAGCGGATACTTGTTGACGTCGATGATGTTGTCGAGGAAATGCACCGAGAGATGGATGTCTCGCTCGAGCGCTTTCCAATCCATCTGACCTTTCTTTACGTAGAAGCCGACGTTGATCGATCCCAGGTTGCAGACGTCGTAGGGCAGGAGCGGCTGCTCGCCGCAGGGATTCGTCGCCTCGTACTGTCCGACATTCGGAACGGGGTTGAAGCGATTCGCCTCGTCGATGAAGAAGCAACCGGGCTCGCCGGTCCTCCATGCACCGTCGATCATCTTGTCCCAGACGGTGCGGGCATCGAGCTGACCGGTCGCCCTCCCGCTCGAGGGATCGACGAGGTCGTAAGTCGCTCCCGCTTTCACGGCAGCCATGAACTTGTCGGTGACGGCAACGGAGATGTTGAAGTTGGTGATCTGGGTCAGATCTTCCTTGCAGGTGATGAAATCCATGATGTCAGGATGATCGACGCGCAGAATTCCCATGTTTGCACCGCGACGTGTGCCGCCCTGCTTCACCGCGTCGGTCGAAGCGTCGTAAAGCTTCATGAACGACACGGGGCCTGATGCGACGCCGGTCGTAGAGCGAACCATCGAGCCTTTGCCACGAAGCTTGGAAAAGCTGAATCCAGTTCCTCCGCCCGACTGATGGATGAGCGCCATGGACCGCAGTGTGTCGTAGATCCCATCGCGGCCGTTCGAAAGCGCGTCCTCAACCGGAAGAACGAAGCACGCGGAGAGCTGACCGAGAGGCCGCCCAGCGTTCATGAGGGTCGGAGAGTTGGGCTCAAACCGCCGCTCCACCATCAATCGATAGAAATCGGTCGCTGTATCCGTGACCTCGGCGTCGCTCGACCCATATCGCCGATCCGCCTCCGCGACCGTACCCGCAACGCGCCAGAACATTTCCTCCGGCTGCTCCATGGGCGTGCCCGACGCATCCTTGATCAGGTATCGCTTCCCTATCACGGTGCGTGCGTTGTCATTGAGCTGGGCGTCGCCCCGAGGCGGTACGGCAGGAATGGGCATTAGATACAACTCTCCGCTGGGTGAAAAGGTTGTCAAGAAGAAGACGATGGAGTCAGGACTTCACGCTTGGGCACCGGGTGGATTCGATGCGGGCAGGCATACTACCCGTATTCGTGAGTCCGCGCCAGTCTTGGGCTATCTCTTCTTATGACAACAGCTTACAGAATCCACATCACGAATAATTTTTGCAACCCTGGTTTCCACGCTGTCGTTGGAATCGGGCGTGACGGGCGTCAGTCGCATAGCCCGCGCCGGAGCCAATCTGCGCGGCAAAATGCTCGGCGATGTCGTCTAAATATACGGGAAGACTGGAGTTAGGTGGGCTCCAAACCGGCAAGAATATCAGGGATCGCGGCGAGCTTCTTCTCCGGTGACGGAGGTCCACTGGCGCCAAAAAAAACGTGGCCGAGACGACAAATTGCCTGGACTCACGACGCCTACGGATTCAGAACGAAGCCCCGAACGTTCCATATACCGACGCCTTTCGCGCGCCGAGCGTCTCGCGGTTCGCAAGCGGGAACGCGACACCAAACCGGAGTCTCGTTGGGATATCCAACTCCAGACTGGTGTCCATATTGAGCTCGGCTCCGATTGAACTCATGACCGGATTCGATGCGTCCCTCGGAGAGCAAACACCGTCGCCTGCGGCAGCAGCGCGCGCCGGACAAAACGCGCGGCCCGTCTCCCCGAACAGCGACAGTGAAGTTTTGTCGAAGAAAATTGGAATGAAACGAAAGCCGCGTGACGGTGCCACGAGTGGCGCACGATACTCAATCGCCGCTGAATACGCGCGGATTCCTTCTTCAGCGCTGACGGGATATCCGCGCACCCCGAATTCACGCCGCTGCTCACCAAGTGCGAATCCGGGAAAAACCTCGAGTGATGTGCCACTGATCCCACCCGCTGAGAATCGATCCAGGCTGCGCTCGTCGGTGATTCCGCCTGCTGCTCGAACAGCGAGAACATGATGCGCGAACCCCGGGAAATCGAGCGACTTGTACAGAGTGGTGGTTCCGACGAAACTACGCGTCGAAGCGCCGCTCGTACCGCGATCCCATCGTTGGATCGCATTCCCGCTCATGCTCAGTCCGTCTTCGGGAGAAATCGCCAGCTCCGGTCGCTGCGCGTTCGACCAGCCAACCGCTGCGACTATTCCGGGGAGTGTATGGGTCACGCTATAAAATGAGCTGAGTTGCTGTAGCAGATTGCCCGGCGCAGTCGAGTAGGAGAGGCTCTCGATCTGACCGCCGAGTGAGGCAAACGAATACGTCCGAAAACGTGGGCGAACGAATGTCGCTTGCACGGAGGCGAAGCGATCGCGCTCGAAGAAGTTTCCCACCGCCGTGAAAGTCCCGCCGTTATCGGTGTAAAGACTGTCGTTCGAGAAGCTTTGCGACGCGTACACGTCGAGGAGAGGCACTCCCAATCCGGCGTATTCGTAGGAAAGCCAGGCAGAATTCTCTCCGAAGCGACTGTTATGCAGTGCTTCGATCGTAAAGCTGTGTCGGCCGACGATATCATATCCGCTCGTCATCGCGCCGAACGATGTTCCGTCGGTGGTACTGCTCTCGAACACGGGAAGCCAGTAGGTCGGAAGAAGAGAGCGCCACGGCGAGTAGCGGGTTGTGCGCGACGTGTCCGCTGTGCCCAGCGGCGCGAGGCCAGAAACTGTCACGATACAACCTACGCAGCCGGGTCGAATCGCGGCACGCGACGTGTCCGTGATCCCGGAATACACCGGCTGTGGAACCCGGAGTACTCCGATATGATCGCCGTCAGCGAGGAAGAGAACGGTTGCCAGCTTCGACTGATCGGGTGAGAGCTCCGGAGAGAACATTCCGCTCGCGACGTCGGTGAGACGATGAATCGTCACAGGGCGCTCTGCAATCTCCGCGATATAGATCTGCGGCATCCCGTTCCATTCTGAGGAGAAGTAAATCTGGCGTCCGTCCCGGGACCAACTCGGTTGTGAGCTGATCGCGCGTGATCCTGCGAATGAGAGAATGCGGCCGCCGAGCGTATCCAGCACGACAATCTCGGAGACACCCCGTGTCTGCGCGACCGCAACGATACGTGAGCCATCCGGTGACCAGCGTGGATCCATCCACTGAGTGTCGAGAGTCTCTGGCGTAATCGGCCTGATGGATCCACCTCGCGAAGAGATGCGCACGAGCCTCGTGGTCGCGGGGACATCCTGCACCGCTACTATTTCACCATCGGCGCGAACGTCCGGAGTGGATAACCGCGCTCCATTCGTGAGACGTGTCTCGCGCCCGTCGCGCTGCACGTAAAGATCTTCTCTGAGGTGATACGGGTCGACGTATTCCGGCTGGCTAAACAGAATCCCGCCGCCGGGCAACGGCTCATTCGTGCCAGTGCCGTTTCTTCGGCCAAGGTTTGTTTCGCGGCCATCGAGTGACATTTGGTACGCAGCCGGGACTTCCCGGCCTTTGTCGCCCGAGTACATGATCGCCGTGTCACCAAGCCAACGCGGAAAAAGCGCGATACGTCCCGCGCGAGTGAGTTCGGCCCACCCATTAATTCCAGCGGGCGTCGCCTTCATCTCCCGCGAAAGTGAATCGCGCCACTTCTCCCACGCGGTCTGGAACGACTCGCCGAAAGCACTCCGCGATGTCAGCGTCAGGATGAACGGCAACGGGGTCTTCGCACCGCGCTCGACGAAGTCCCGGATGCTGCCCGGGCCGCGCGTGCGCGACAGGTAATCGAAGAGGAGCGATCCGTAAACATAGACCACCTCGCCGCCGGGAAACCGGCTCGTGATTGGCGATAGCTCCTGGAGAGTTGGAATCCGGTTCGCGAGCGCGGCCGCGCGCGCGATCATCGAATGCTCCGCACTCTCGAGCCGGCCGACACCGGTCAGACGCGACTCGTAGTAAACAGCGAGTCCCTCGACGACCCAGCGTGGTTCGTATTCGTTCGGAAACAGGAGCGGGTTACGCCCGAAGACCGCCTGACCGACGCGCCAGATGCCCCGAGTGCGGTCGAGATGGAATATGTGAGTAAGCTCGTGGGTTACGACGAGCGCATTCCAGTCGGCGTAGTTCCGAAGGCCCGAGGCATCCGTGGGTGGGTGAGCGTAGACGACGATGCGATTCGACGGGAAAGGCGTGGCGTAGCCGTTCACGTAGTCGACGTTGTCAGAGATCACCAGATCGATCGTTCCGCGCGGAGGAACGAGCTCCGTCGCGAGCTCGGCGTACGCGCGCTCGGCGTTTACCGCGGCACGACGGGCCTCACTCTCGAGCGTTGGCGTAAAATGAACGCGAAAGTGTGGAGTGCGCAGCGTGCGCCAATCTTCATTCGGAGGTATCTGCCCAACGGCCGCGCGCGCCGCGCAAAGACACAGCGCGGCGCACAGCGCAAAGCCTCTCACGGATTCTGAGCCAATGAGGCGAAGTAGGTCTCGAGACCGTGCAGTATCGCGGTAGCGTACGCTTCCTGGTATTCGGGCGTTCTCAGCGCTGCCTCCTGATCGGGCATAATAATGAACGCTCCCTCCGTGAGAATCGATGGCATCCACGTACCTCGCGCAACGGCGATGTTCTGAAACTTGGCGCCGTTGTCGCGCAATCCGAGCTGTTCTAGCAGCGCTGCCTGGGTGGCGACCGCGAGTGGAATCGACTGCGGCCAGAAGTAAAGAGTCATCGACCCGTTATTGACGAAGGGATTCACCCCATCCGGAAAGGCGTTCAGGTGAATCGACACGAATGCGTGTGCGTTCGCCCGGCGACTGATTATCGGTCGCAATCCAAGGTCAACCGGGTCGGGCGTGGTGCGCGTCATCACGACGTTCGCGCCCGCCTGAGTAAGCAGATCGCGTAATCTGAAACCCACCTGCAGAACCGCGTCGGCCTCATAAAGCGTGGTTGGTCCGGTCGCGCCGGCCGGCGGATGGCCCGGATCGACGGTGATCGTCAAGCCACGGAGCGGATTTGCGCGATCAGCGATGCGAGGAGGCCGGCGCACTCGGAAAGTGAGCGTGCCGTTCTGCCAGAGGGCGAGGTACCCGTACGGCGCGCGGTTGAGGTTTATCGAGTACCGCACTCTGCTCGCCTCGGGCGTCGAGCTGATGCTGTTGAAGTAGGCGTCCTGCGGCTGCGGCATCATCGATATGACCGGCGCACCGCTGACCCCGTACAAGAGGAGCGACAGTGAGCGATCTGTCTCTTCGACGAGGTAAGGCGGAGGCGGACCGGTTACTGGAATCACGACGTCGATCCAGTCGGGACCGGGCTCGATTCGAACGGCGCCGACCTGTCGTGTTGGCGCAAGGGAGTCTCCGATGACGCGACGCACGGAGTCGGCAGAGATGTACTTGGGCTGAACCTCGCTTCTCAGCACCCACGCAACCTGTCCGGAATCGAGCTCGATCCGCACGAAATCGTCACCACTCGCTTTTTGCGAGCCGGTTACTCGCACCACCGTTCCCGGGAAGAGAAACCACTTGTACTCCTGCCCGTTCCCTGGGGCAGGGCGGGCTATTGTGACCTGATCAGTGTCGTCGACGTTGGAACCTGCGGCGCCGAGTGCGACGTAAACATTTCCGGGAATCGGAAGGACGGTGTCTGGTGACGGCGCGGCTTTCAGTGTGTCGCCCACCAGAGTGTCGTGTCGAGTGGTGTCGGGAAGCGGCGGAATCCGTATCGGTAAAGTGAGTCTGGCGACGCCGCTCGCATTTGCGGCGACAAGCTGATACCTCGGAGCCGAATCCGGCGGAACGGGGAGCCATCCCATGAAAGCGCCATTGGGCCACACCGGCACCGGCACACCGTTTATTTGCAGAGCCGCGTCGCCGCTTCCAACGCTGCCGAGAATGAAATTCGAATCCCGAACGGTCAGGAGCTGATTGGCTTTCGGATAAACGACGTTGATTTGAAGCGGCCCGCGCACTGCCGGCACAGGAGGAAGCTTTGGGTTAGCCGGCGGAAGTGGAGCTGGCACCGTGGGTATCGGGGCTGGTGAGGGACCGGGCGCGGTTCGTCCCGGTGCAGTGGCGCACGACGCATCCAGAACTATTACGCAACATAGAAAAAACCTGAGGCCGGTAGCTTTCATCGTGGGAATTCAGGTTGCACGTGGATTGAGAAACCAGTCTTTCCAGTACGCATGGGTAGTGCCCTTCGTGTTTTGCTTCTATCTTTTGCGTCGGGGAGCGAGAACGGCTCCCTCGATTGCAAAAACAACGCTCTTTTCGAGCCAAAATTGCTTGCAGAAATTTTTGGGAGTTCGAATGTCGGGCTGATCAGGCACGACAACCAGGACTCCTTTATGATTGCCAATCTCGAGACCGGCGACATCGCGACGATCAGCGCGCCTGCCGTAGTCTCCGTGCATACCGCGCCTTTCATTCTGATCGTGGCAGATGGAGTTGGCGGCGCTGCGTCGGGCGCACTTGCGAGCTCGATCGCGACGGAGACCATACTCAGCGAGCTGCACAGATGGTGGCACAAAGTTCCCAAGCGCACTCCCGATTCGATCGAAGCGGCGCTAAAGCGAGGGATCGACGTCGCCAACAAGGCCATTTTTCAGGAATCGACAACGTCACCCGAGCACCACGGCATGGGCACGACCACGACGCTCGCTCTCGTGCTCGACGGCGAGGCGTTCATCGGACAGGTCGGTGACAGCAGAGCCTATCTCGTTCGCAAAGGCACCGCCAAGCAGCTCACGAAGGACCAGTCGTTTGTGCAGCGACTCATCGATGCTGGACGAATGACCCAGAAGGAAGCGGCTCAGAGTGAGCACCGCAACATCATTCTCCAGGCGCTCGGTCCCGAGGAAAAAGTCGTGACCGATCTCTATCGAGTGAAACTGGAGGCCGACGATTTCCTGGTGTTGTGCAGCGACGGCCTGTCGAATCAGGTTTCCTCTGAAGAGATAGCACGGATCACGCGTGCAGCGGGCGGGCCCGAAGACATCTGCAAAGCCCTGATCGAAGAGGCAATGCACACCGGTGCGCCTGACAACGTCACAGTCGTCGTAGCGCGTCTCCGTGCAACTGACGCGGACATCCGACCGGCGAAATGATTACCGCGACGACGGAGGACTAAGCGGGGATGCGGGAGGCGAGAGCCGCGAAGAGGGCGCAGAGGGCGGCGGAATTGTCTCTCCCGTGTGCGGCGCAGAGCCGATCGGCACCTCGCGGTTCCACGGCGCGATAAACGGCAGGAGAAGAAGTGGCGGGATCGCCGCTGCCACAGTGATCACGAAAAAAGTCGGCCATCCAAGCGACTCTGCGATCTTGCCGCCGGGCGCGACCAGAATGTCGCGACTCGCAGCCATGAGACTGGAAAGCAACGCAAACTGAGTAGCAGTAAACCGTTTGTTGCACATGGTTTGAAGGAAGGCAGTCATTCCGGCCGTCACGAGACCCAACCCGAAGTTCTCGATGACGACCGCGCTCGTCATGAAAGCCCGGCTCTCGGTGGACATCGATAGAGCGTAGTACGTGAGGTTACTCAGACCCTGGAAGATCAGAAAAATCCACATCGAGCGATTGACGCCCCACTTACCGATGCCGGCCCCGCCAGCAACCACACCGACCATCGTGGCGATCAGCCCGGCCCCGCCATAAGCAGCGCCAACTTCCTTCTGTGTAAATCCCGTGGTGAGGAGAAACGGAGTCGTCATGCTCCCCGCCAGACTGTCGGAATACTTGTACAGCACGATGAAGAGGAGAACCAGCAGCGCGCGGCCAAAACCGTTGCGGCGAAAGAATTCACCGAACGGAAGCACGACCGCTTCCGCGATGCTCTGTGGCGGCCGGTCGCTGAGGAGTGGCTCTCGCGCCATAAAAGTCGCGATAATGCCGATGATCATCAGGAAAGCCAGAATGACATATACGGTCGGCCACGAGATTGAATCAGCGAGGTAGAGCGCGAGCCCGCCGGTGACAAGCAGCGCAACGCGGTAACCCAGGACGAACACTGCCGCGCCGGCTCCCATCTCGCGGTCGGTTAACACATCGGTCCTGTAGGCATCGAGAGAGATGTCCTGCGAGGCGCTGAGGAACGCGATGACGATCGCATTTATCGCCAGCATCTTCAGACCCGTGTGCGGATCGTGCAGGGACATCGCTGCGATCGCGATGAGCAGCAGTACCTGAGTGATCAACACCCAGCCGCGACGTCTGCCGAGGAACGGCGGAACGTAGCGGTCCATGATCGGCGACCAGATGAACTTGAGCGAGTAAGGCAGTGTTACGAGGCTGAAAAAACCAATAGTCGCGAGGTCGACTTTCGCTGTCGTCATCCACGCCTGTAGTGTCTTGCTCGTCAGATAAAAAGGAAGTCCAGACGAGAAACCGAGGACGACGAGCGTCGCCATCTTCGGCCGACCGAAAACGCGAACCGCTGATGCCTGCTGGGTCTCTGCGGCGGCGGTAGTCAAAGCGCTTCCGGAATTGATGCCTGAGCGACAGTCGCCGTACTTTTCGATGCAGTCGTCGACGCCGCTTCTCGGAGAAGGGTTCGCGCGACTGCTCGCTGCATCACGGCTTCCCCACCCCACGCGCAGAGTATCGGAGCGTCGACATCGAGCTCACTCGCAAGTCGCGGATGACTGAATTGAATGACCAAATTCTCGCGGTGCCGTGAAGCACTAAGGCCCTGGCGCACCGCTTCCTTTGCGGCGGCGGAGTAACCCGGGCGCCCTTTCCAGGCGCGAATGTCACCGAACAGCGCGACGACCGTCGAGCCATCGGGTGTCGACGCGCGGTCAGCATCGAGGACGAGATCCAAGCCGCCGGCGCGCAATCCTGCGATGAGCGGCTCGCGAGAAGGCGGCGGATAAGGACCACCGATGTCGTCGTCTACGATCGTGAGGTGCCACGGCTGGGGTAGGTGCGGCATCCTCCCTCGAATCATGTGGACGACCCGTTCGGCGAGCTGAGTTGCCCATCCGCTTTCATCCCGGGTGGGGCGATTCGTCTCTTTCGAAAGCGCCGCCCACCGCGCCCACCTGCTGCGCCGTTCAAGCGATCTCTGGACGCGGTCCTGATCGAGCCGTTTCTGGTCGAGGGCATCCTGAATCGCTCGTACGCACGTCGCAACGTTCGTGGGATAAAGGAGGCAGTCGCAGCCGGCGTCCACGGCTCGCACGACAGCCTCTGCCTCGCCTCCACCGAGAACTCCTTCCATGATCAGCGCGTCGGTGACGACGAGACCTGTAAATCCCATATCACCGCGAAGCAAATCGGTGAGAATGGGACGAGACAGTGTTGCCGGGGCGCCCGATGGATCGAGCGCTGGAAATGCAACGTGCGCCGACATGATGGCCGCGACTCCGCGCTCGATCGCCTTTCTGAAGGGAACCAGGTCGGTTTCGTTCAGCGTTTCCGCCGAGGCGTCAACCTCCGGCAGCTGCTTGTGGGAATCGACCGTAGTGCGTCCGTGTCCAGGAAAATGTTTTGCGCACGCGAGAACTCCCTCGGCCTGACACGCGTCTATCCACGCCGATGCGTACTCGGCGACACGCTCCGGGTCGCTCCCGAACGAGCGGGTTCCGATGATGGGGTTAGAGGGCTCGATGTCGAGATCGCAATCTGGCGCGTAGATCCAGTTGATGCCGAGCGATCTCGCCTCGAGAGCGCTCACGGCTGCGGCTCGCCGAATGGCCTGCAGATCTTCCAGCGACGCGATGGCGGCGAGAGGTGGCAGCGCCGTTTCGCCGGTGAATTGCTG
>DASQPS010000102.1:0-4144 GCA_035643845.1 Gemmatimonadaceae bacterium
ACGGTCCGTATAGGCAATGCCGATGCGGGATTGCCCGCCAATGTCTCGTTGCGCACGCAATACGTTGTAGAACGCCCGATCCTGCCCCGACGGCGAGAGACTTCGGTCGTCGGCGCCGGACAGAACTCCGACACTCGTTCCCGCAACTTTGCCGGTAAGCTTGAGCGCCGCGTCCGGCTGTACAATGCGCCGAGTGTAGATGAGACTGTGTGGCGTGCTGAAGGCGTCGAGTCCTTCGAGGAAAAACGGACGCTTCTCGGGAAAGAAGAGGGCCTGCCGCGGATCTATGACGATCTGGCCCGCGTCCGATTCCACCTCGGCGAAATCCGGATTCACCGCGGCATTCATGGTGAGGGTGTTCGTGATTCCCCACTGCACTCGCCCGCCCAATTGCGGGCGCGGGTGGTCGTATGCCCATCCGCTCGCGCTCGGCGCGCCGCTCACCTTTTGTGTAACCGACGGATTCACGTCGAGCACCAGTCCGCGCGACAGTCCCGTGAGCGAGTCGAGTGAGCCTGATTGGCCGAGGAACGAAGTATTCTCGCGCTTCGCGGGAACCCAGGAATCTTCTGCTCCAGAGTGCTGCACTTCTCGCACGACGTTGAGGTCCCAGCTCTGCGCGTCACCCGACTGATACTTGAGACTCTTGAGAGGAATCCGCACCTCGATCTCGTAGCCGTAGTCGGTGAGTCTGCCCTTGGAGCTGAAAACGAAATCCTGGCTCAGGTCGGGAGCGACCCTGCCCGACAGTGTGGGTGTCCACGCTCCGGTGAGTGTCTGCCCCTGCTCGACGATCGTGCCATCCATTTGGACGCCGAACGGATTGACTCCGAACACGTACGCCTGCCGATGATCGTGGAATGTGCCGAGCAAAATTTGGACGTTGTCGTCGGCGGAGATCTTGTCGCGATCGGCGAGGGTCGCGTGAACAGCACCGTGCGGCTCGAAGGCTCGAATTCCGAAATACAAATCGGTCGGCGAGTACCAGACGAGCACTTGCGTGGAGTCGGCTGCAGGAATGCCATCGCGCGGAGAAAACTCCGAGAACCCGGTGAGTAGCGCGGCCTGCTGCCAAACCGGCTCGTCGAGACGTCCGTCGACGCTCGCGTCGGCAGCGATGCGTGGGATCGGGACGTTGAGCTGATTGTCGCGGCCGCTGTAGATGGTCTGCGGCGTTCCATTGAATAACAGATGCCCGACGAAATAAAACCCTGTGAGGATGCCGGTCACTTGCGGATACAGTGACTTACGACCGCGACGCGGCTCAAAGCCGAACCTTGAATTTCGTCCAGACGACGATCGTCGTGCACGATGTCATTCCGCGCGTGTACTGCGGCGGTGCTTGAGACGCGTCGTACACCTCGACGGCGACGACTTCGCTCCCGTTCACGAAGTCGTTGATATCTTCATCCGATCCCGCGAACCACGGCGAGTCGTCAAGGTAGTACTGCACGCAACCGGCGGCGCCCGTAAAGCTCGTCGGGCCACGAGAGCTCGTCACAGTCGATTGCCCCATGGAATTGGTGACACGCAGGCTCGGTATCATCCGCAACACATCCGTCAATACCATGGGATGCATCCTCTCGATCCTGTCGGGACCGAGGAAATAGCCGTTCCCGCTTTTCTTGCGAGCGTTGAAGCCCACGCGATCCAGCGCGAAATTGCGCCTAGCCACTACGAGTACGGGATCCATCGTCGAGACAAACTTCGAGAGTTTGAGTGCGACTTTCTGTGGCTCCCTCGATGAAAGATCTACCGCGGTTCCTTCGACGCCGTAGCCCAGGTGTCTCGCGACGAGCGTGCGCGTGCCCGACGGGAGATTCGTCAGCGTGAACTCACCGGCATCGTTTGTGAGAACAGCGGCTGGCGTCCCGAGGAGTTCCACTCGCGTGCCGGAATTTGTGGGCGCTCCCTCGAGAACCACCTTGCCGGTAACGGTGGCAGTTCCGGTTTTTACTCCGGAATCCGCGAGAGAAAGAAGCATTTCCCTTGCGGCCAGCGCGACATCCTCTGATCCGACAGCGATGGGAATCTCGGCAGTTACCGCCGCACCCTTTCGCGCCTTGAGCGCGGCCTCCATCGAGTTGGGAATCCCGCAGATGTGATAAGTACCGTCGGCTTTCGTGCTGTCGGCCATGATGTGCGGAGTCCGATGCAGCCCTTCCTCTTTGGAAAGCGTGAGCTCGATCCAGGAGATCGAGACTTCCGCGCCGGCAATCGGCGTCAGCGTTTCGGGATCCGTAACACGACCGATCACCGCGGATTTTCCCAGATTGCTTTTAATCGACGGACAAACCCGCTGGACGAGTGTGGCAGCAGACGGAACCGCAAACACCACCACGCTCGTGCTATCCGGCCCGAGATGGAACGGCTGCGTGGCGAGCGAAATCTCGAGTGTATCGAGAAGCGGGTGAAACACACCGACCTGATAGCTGCCGGGTGCAAGATCGCCGACGTTGAATCTTCCCGTTGAATCGGTCGTGACGGTGCGTTTTGCGCCCTCAACGATCACTTCCGCATCGGCCAGAAACCGGTGGTTGAGGCTGTCGTAAACGACTCCAGCAATGGCGCCCTTACCCGTTCGAGCGGGCACAGTGGACGCGGGCGCGGCGGGTTGCTGCGCGACGACCTGCACGGCGGAGACAGCAAGAGCGAGCGCGGGGATCAGCCCATGAAATGTCAGCGGTCGGCTCATCGTCATCTCCCGGTTCGTGGGGAATCAAATGTATGACCTGGGACCGCAGCGGCCAATAAAAATTCTAGCCCGGACGACCTGATTGGGCCATCATTTACCCTTCGCTCACGGAAGGGTCGGCATATATGGCGGGCATCAACGACCTCGGGACCACGTCTTTCACGGCTTACGCACCACCCGCCAAGGCGCCGAGTCCGGGGATTCCGCCGCGACAGCGCGTTCATTCTGTCGATGTCGTGCGGGGGATCGCGATGATCCTCATGGCGATCGACCACGTGCGAGTCTTTTCCGGAGTGCCTGCAGGCGGTCCGCGGCCGGCGGTGTTCTTCACGAGGTGGATCACGAACTTCGTGGCACCCGCGTTCGCTTTTTTGTCGGGCACCTCTGCGTATTTCCTCGGTCAAAAACTTGGCAGCAAGAGCGCCCTGTCGCGATACCTGCTGACGCGCGGTTTAATTCTCGTCGCGTTGGAGCTGACTGCGATCCGCGTCTTCTGGACATTCAATTTCGACTTCGGCCAGTATCTTCTCGCCGGCGTCATCTGGATGCTCGGGTGGTGCATGGTATTGATGGCGGGGCTCGTCTGGCTACCCACTGTGGCGATTGGTGCGTTTGGCCTGGCCGTGATCTTCCTTCACAACGTGATGGACTTTCTTCCGCAGTCGACCGTCGATCATCTCGGCCAGAGCTCGCTCTCGTGGCTATGGCAGATCCTTTACTTCGGCGGATACCTGCCGCTCGGCAACAACGGGCCGACTCTGGCAGTTCTCTACTCGATATTTCCGTGGATCGGCGTCATGGCCGCCGGCTACGCATTCGGAGCTGTGCTCAGGCTCGAGCCCAAACGGCGCGATAAGATTTGCGTGATCATCGGAGTGTCGGCGATAGCGCTCTTCTTCATTCTGCGCACGCTCGATTTGTACGGCGATCCTCGTCATTGGCACGCGACGGGCCCGACCCAGATGCCGACTTTCTTCCGCTACATCAATACGGCAAAGTATCCCGCGTCGCTCGACTTCCTGTTGATGACGCTGGGTCCTGCAATTCTGATTTTGCCGCTGGCGGAGCTCGCGCGAGGAAAAATTGGAGAGACGATCGCGGTCTTCGGGCGAGTGCCGATGTTTTATTATCTGGCGCACATTCCGACGATCCACGCTGCGGCTGTGATCGTATCGCTCGCGCGCGAAGGGCGGGTTAATCCCTGGCTGTTCACGAATCATCCGATGATGAATCCGCCTCCACCTGACGGTTACACGTGGCCGTTGTCGTTGCTCTACCTGGTCTTCGCACTCGTGATCGCGCTTTTGTACGGACCGTGCGCGTGGTACGACAGGAAGAAGCGGACGCAGAGGGCGACGTGGATGAAGTACATCTGAACTGCGTAATCGTCGGCGGCGGACCAGCCGGCATGATGCTCGGGCTCCTTCTCGGCCGCTCCGGCGTGAGCGT
>DASQPS010000103.1:0-2527 GCA_035643845.1 Gemmatimonadaceae bacterium
ATTCAGCGGTTCAGCAAAAGCTACCGCGTCATCCGCTACGATTGCCGGGGATACGGGCGATCGCCGATGGGCGATTCTACGTACGCCAGCTACGAAGACCTCGCTGCACTTCTCAAGCACCTCGACGTCCAGCGGGCGAACATCATTGGCGTTTCTCAGGGCGCACAGGTTGCGATCGACTTCGCCGAGCACTATCCGGAAGCGGTGCAGAGCCTGCTGCTGGGTGCGTCGCCGCTGTCCGGTTTCGACATGGGCAAGGAATTCACGAACGGAATGCTTGGGGTGATCTCCGCCGGCGCGTCCGACGACCTCGAGCTGACGCATGCACGGATCTGGGCGTTTGCGCCATTCAGGGCCGCTTCCCGCATGCCGGAAGTCCGCAAGTGGATCGACGACATGATGCTGCGCGAGTACGACTGGGCGCACGGCCGGCCGAGCTCGCCACGCGCGAGACATCTCGATCCGCCGCCGGCCGCGCGACTTCGAGAAATTCGCGCACCGACATTGGTCGTTGTCGGAGACTCGGACATGACCGCGCTGGTGAAGGAAGCGGAGTTCGTGCACACTTCTATTTCGCAGTCGTCGATAGTCAGGATCAGCGGCGCGGGACATTTCCCGAACATCGAGCGACCGAAGGAGTTCGACAGGATCGCGCTGGATTGGCTGAAGCGCGTATCAGGATCGCGGTGAAACATCTCTCAGCTCGCTTCGATACTCTGGACACGCACGTCACGAGATGGATGGCGCGATACGGATTGACCATCCTTCGCATCAGTCTCGGCGTCGTCTTCTTCTGGTTCGGGGTGCTGAAGTTCTTTCCCGGGATGAGTCCCGCCCATGATTTGGCGGCTCGCACTATCGAGGCGCTCAGTTTTGGAAACGTCCATCCCAATGTCTCCGTGCCGGTGCTCGCGACCTGGGAATGTCTGATCGGGCTGGGCCTCTTGTTCGGTGTCTTCATGCGAGCGACGCTACTATTGCTCGCAGTTCAGATGGCCGGCACTCTGACGCCGCTCGTGCTTTTCCCGAGCGAAGTGTTCACGCGGATACCGTACGCGCCGACGCTCGAAGGACAATACATCATCAAGAACGCCGTTCTGATCAGCGCTGCCATCGTACTCGGCGCAACAGTGCGAGGTGGGCACCTCATCGCGGACGGATCGCATGAGGGCAAATCCGAATGAGAACGAATGCCTTTTGATTTCCAGCCAACTCTGAACGGAAAGCTCTTAGGACTCCGCCCCCTTCGCCCCAATGACTTCGACGCGCTTTTTGCGGTCGCATCTGATCCGTTGATCTGGGAACAGCATCCTGCCAGCGATCGCTACAAACCCGAAGTCTTCCGTGCGTTCTTCGACGAAGGACTCGCGTCCGGCGGAGCGCTGATCGCTACCGACGCGACGGATGGTCACGTGATCGGATCATCGCGCTTTCACGGCTACGACGCGAAGAACAGCGAAGTCGAGATCGGCTGGACTTTTCTTGCGCGCCAATATTGGGGCGGCCGCTACAATGGGGAGATGAAGCAGCTCATGATGCGGCATGCATTCGGGTTCGTGAACCGCGTGGTCTTCCTCATCGGAGAAGAGAACTGGCGCTCACGACGAGCCGTCGAAAAAATCGGCGCGGTCCTGATGGGCACCAGGATAGACGAACACGGCCGAGAGCGAGTCGCTTACGGAATCACTGCGTCGTCGCTCAAGGGTGATTCAGACGATTAAGTCGTAGCGTTCACGTCAGCTTTGAGAGGCGTCCTCGCATTTTACGCATTCCAGCGTCTCTCCTATGAACCGCTGACGACCCGCCTCTGTGATGACCCATGGCCTAAGTTGCCAAGGTGGGTCGTGCCGAACGTGCTGGGTGTGGCCGCACTCCAGATCGGCAACCCAATGCCCTTCGTCATCCTGATGAAATGCGACAATGCGACGCTGAGTCATGTGTAATCGCGCCTGAGTCTTGCAAACCGTAGTCATCGATGAAAGTCAGTCCGCTCGCGGGTAAACCCGCTCCCGAATCTATCCTCGCCAACATACCTCGACTCGTAACCGACTACTACGCGCTCGAGCCGGATCCAGCCGCACCCGCGCAGCGCGTTGCGTTCGGAACTTCCGGCCACCGCGGGAGCTCGCTCAACTGCTCGTTCAACGAAGAGCACATCCTCGCGATCACCCAAGCGATCTGCATCCATCGCAAGCAGCAAGGCATCGATGGTCCGCTCTTCATCGGCATCGACACCCACGCCCTCTCCGAACCCGCCTTCGTCTCGGCGCTAGAAGTCCTCGCTGCAAACGACGTCGACGTGATGATCGACGATCGCGACGGATTCACGCCGACGCCCGTCGTCTCGCACTCGATTCTCAACTACAATCGCGGGCGGAAAACCGGGCTCGCCGACGGCATCGTCGTGACACCATCGCACAACCCGCCCGAAGACGGTGGATTCAAGTACGATCCGCCCAGCGGCGGCCCGGCCGATTCGGCGACGACGAAATGGATTCAGGACAAGGCGAACGAGATCATCGCCGCC